>JAXDLF010000283.1:0-11790 GCA_034666765.1 Chloroflexota bacterium | reverse complement strand
GATCGGAGTCCCTCGAGCCAGGGCTTCCAGCAGCGCGACGACGCCGGAACGGCCGGCCCGCAGATCGATCGCATGCACCGCCTCGGCGGCGACGGCATATGCGTGGCCGGAGAGCTCGGCGTTGATGTCGAGGAAGGCGCGGGGGTCGGTGAACATCCCCACCGCCTGGGGATCGACACGGAGCATCGACATCGCGATCGCGCGCTCGGGGCTCACGATCGACGCGTCGAAGTCGGAGACGTACGCGGCCAGCCCTTCGTCGAGCCAGCTGGGAAGCCGATCGCCGGCCAGCTGATGGATGAGCACGTGACCGAGCTCGTGCCGGTACACGACCGGTCGTCCGCCGTTGAGCACGCTCTCGCCGTTGATCGCGACGGCGTCCGCGCCGGTGATGAGGACGCCGAGCAGCTCTCCGGCCAGCTGCGCGGCCACGTCGGCCGGAACGCCGAACTGGCGCTCCATGGCGGCGGCGAACGACTGACGCGAACGGAAAAGGAAGACGGCGGGCGGTTCGCGGAAGGTCCGGCCGAAGAACGTCTCCACCGCCGCCGCGTCCTCGAGGACGAGCCGCTCGACGTGATCCGCGATCGCGCCGGCGAGACCGACCTCGGCCCAGAGCTGGGTCCGGCCGGACCCGACGCGCGCGAAGTCCGCTCCGAGCCGCTGGCGGACGAGCGCGAGTGCCACCTCGCGCTGCAGGGTCGCGTTCGCCGTATCGGCCGCGGGCACGCTCACGCAGAAGTCCGGCGCCTCGCGCCCGAGCTGCTCGCAGGTCGCGCGGCGCTGCGCCACCAAGGCCGGCCGGTCCACGGTCGCCCCGGGTGCGGCGAGGCCGACACAGAACGACGGGCGGAAGCCTGTGCTCTGGCACGGCTGGATCTGATCGACGAGCGCGGCGGCGTTCGACGAGGCGGGCGGCGGCGGATCGAAGCTCGGGAGCGACGCGCAGAATCGCTGGCCGATCGGGGCGTCGTCGCACGCCGGCGGCGCCTGGGAGCCGAAGCGAGGGCCGAGCGCGAGCACCAGCGCAAGCCCGGCGACGAGCGTCGCGCTCACGCCGAGCGATCGCGCTCGGTTCAGCTCGGGCGCTCGACGAGGAGGTAGACGCCGACAGCCATGAGGACGATCGGCACGAGGAACGGCTCGACGGTCGCGGGGATCGGCGACACACCGGTCAGCAGCCGGGCGGCGGCGACCACGCCGAGCACGACACCCGGGACGAGTGGCCAGCGCCGGCTCGGCGCGAGCGCGAAGGCCGTCACGAAGCCGAGGGCGACCACGCCGACGAACGCCGGAGCGATGGTCTCGGGCCGCAGGACGACCCACGTGGGCAGCAGCAGCGCGACGCCGAACGAGCCGAGGGTGACCATCGGGATCAGGTAGACGTACTGCTGGCCGCCGCGGATGTACGAGATCAGGAACGCCGCGCCCATGGCGATGAAGAGGTATGACGCGGCGTTCGGCACCCCCAACGGTTGCAGGATGAACGGCACGCCCATCGCGATGACCACGAGGCCACCGAGGACGCCGCGCGGCCGCGGCTTGGCCGTGGCGGCGGCGGGGATCGCCGCCGGCGCGGACGGAAGCGGGAGGGCGGCCGGCGGATCCGCGATCGCGACCGGCGCCTCGGGCCGCGCGTAGGCGGTCCCGAGGTATCGGGAGACCTCGGTGCGCAGGACGCTCGCTTTGATCGGCTTGAACAGGTAGTCGTCGAAGCCTGCCGCGCGGCCCCGTTGCCGGTCGACCTCGTCGGTGCGACCGCTGAGCGCGACGATCGGTGCGCTCACCCCGGCGGCGCGCAGTTGCTGGACCAGGTGAATGCCGTCGGAGTCAGGGAGGCCGATGTCGGAGAGGATCAGGTCGAACGGCTGGGCGATCGCGCGAGCTCGGCCACTGGCGCTGGTCGACTCGGCGACGACCGCGTGGCCGTCGCGTTCGAGGACCTCCGTGAGGAGCTCGCGCGTCGATCGGTCGTCGTCGATGACGAGGATCCGGCTGAGCTCGACGGCGGTCATGCGTACGCCGCCACGTACTGGGATGCGACGACCCGGTCGATCGTGCCGTCATCGAGCAGCGCGACGAAGACGTCGACGAATTCGGCGTCCCATTGCGACCCGCGTCCCGCGTGCAGGCGCCGCCGCGCCTCCTCCCGATCGAGGCCCGCGCGGTAGGGACGATCGGACGTCATCGCGTCCCAGGCGTCGGCGATGGCCGCGATCCGCGCACCGACCGCGATCTCGGTCCCCCGCAGATGGTCCGGGTAGCCGCCGCCGTCGACGCGCTCGTGATGGTGCCGGACGATGGGCAGGTAGCGTTCGGCGCTTCGGAGCGGCTGCAGGATCCGGTCGCCCGCGTCCGAATGCCGCTTCATCACCTCGTACTCGGCCGCGTCGAGCGGCCCGGGCTTGAGGAGGATCGCGTCGGGGATGGAGATCTTGCCGAGGTCGTGCAGGACCCCACCGTGGTACAGCACGTCGGGCTCGACGTCGCAGCGGCCGGATGCCTGGCCGATCTCCGCGGCGACCCGCCCGACGCGTTCGGCGTGATGCACGGTGTACAGATCGCGTGCCTCCACCGTCCGGGCGAACGCGAGGATCACGCTCTCCGCGGCATCGAGGCGTTTGTTCAGCATCCGGTCGCGGAGCAGCACCCGGCACCGGAGCATCAGCTCCCTCGCGTCGAAGGGCTTGGTGAGGAAGTCATCCGCGCCCGCTTCGATGCCGGCCAGGCGGATCGAGCGATCCTGCGTCGCCGTGATGATGACGATCGGCACGAGCCGCCGCCGCGGATCGGCCTTGAGCCTGCGGCAGACGCTGAGCCCGTCGAGCTTGGGCATGTTCACGTCCAGGAGCACCAGATCCGGCTCCTGCGCCTCGACGGCGGCGAGCGCCTCCAGCCCGTCGGCCGCCTGCCGGACGGCGTAGCCGAGCCGCAGCAGGTGCTCCTCCAGCAGGAGGCGATTGGCCGCGACATCGTCGACCACGAGGATGTCGGGCGGAGTGTCGACCGTCCGGACGGACATCAGGACGCCCGAGCCGACGGCTGGTACGCGCGGACGGCCGCGCGAAGGACCTCTGGAGCGATCGGCTTGGCCAGGAACTCGGTGAATCCGGCCTCGGTCGTCCGGGCGACCTCGTCGCGGAGCACGGACGCGCTGAGGGCCACGATCGGCGTCTCGACGCCCGCCGAGCGCAGGCCGCGACACACCTCGAGGCCCGTGCGTCGCGGCAGCTGGATGTCGAGCAGGATCAAATCGAAGGACTCGCTGAGCGCCCGCATCTGGCCCGCGATGCCATCGCGCTCGACGCTCACGCGATGTCCCTCGCTCTCGAGAGCCGCTTCGAAGAGCTCGATGTTCAGCGAGTCGTCCTCAACCAGGAGAATGCGCACGCACCAGCTCCGCTCGGACCGCCGGTCCGGTCGACGGTCGGTTCAGTCGTTCGAGCCAGCGTGAGAGCCGAGCGCGATCGATCGGCTTCGTCAGGTAGTCGTCCGCGCCCAGGCCGAGCGCCGTCGCGGGCTCACCCTCCACGGTCACGACGATCACCGGCGCCGGGTCGACCTGCGCGCGGAGCTCGCGAAGCAGCAGCTCGCCTCGACCATCCGGCAAGTGCATGTCGAGCACGATGCCCAACGGCCTCGACCGCGCGAGTGCCTCGCGGGCCGCGGCCAACGTGCGGACGACCTCGGTTCGCAGATCGAGCGAGCCGGCGACGGCGACCACCAGCTCCGCATCATGGCGCTCGTCCTCGACCACGAGCAGGCGCGGACCGGTCAGGGAGTGGCCGACGACGTCCGAGAGACGCACCGTGAAGGTGGTGCCGTCGCCCTCTCGGCTCTGGAAGGTGATGGTCCCGCCCATCACCTCGACCAGCCGGCGGGTCAAGGCGAGGCCGAGCCCCGTCCCCGCGGCCTCGTGCGTCCCTTCGTGCAGGCGTTCGAAGACCCCGAAGACGCGACCATGGGCCGCGGCCGGGATGCCGATACCGGTGTCGGTGACCGTGAACTCGACATCGGGGCCGTCGATGCGCCCGCGCAGCGTCACGGTCCCGGCGGACGTGAACTTCACCGCGTTGGAGACGAGGTTCAGCAGAACCTGGCGAAGCCGGGTCGGATCCACGAAGACGCCCGGTCCGTCGGGCACCTCGATCTGGGTGCGGAGGCCCTTAGTCTGGGCCGCGGTCGTGAGCGCCGCGACCACCGGTTGGATCACCGTCGCGAGCGACACGACCTCACGCCGCAGCTCGATCTTTCCGGCCTCGACTTTCGACAGGTCGAGCACCTCGTTGATGAGCTCGAGGAGGTGCTCGCCGGCCTCGCCGATGTTGCGGAGGAATCGCTGCTGTCGATCGGTCATCGAGCCCGCGAGCTGCTCGGAGAGCAGGCCCGAAAAGCCGAGGATCGCGTTGAGGGGCGTGCGCAGCTCGTGGCTCATGTTCGCGAGGAACTCGGACTTGACCCGGGTGGCCTCGCTGAGCTGGGCATTCGCGTTCGCCAGATCGCCATAGAGATCCGCGCCCGCGAGCACGATCGCGGCCTGGTCGGCGACGAGCTGCGCGAGCTCGAGCTCCTCGGACACGAACAGCCGCGCCCGCCGGCCCGTGATGAGCAGGACCCCAAGCCGCCGGTCGCCGCGGGACATCGGGACGGCGATCGTCTCGCCGAGCTGCGGCCGTTGCTCGGCGAACGCGCGCACGGCCACGGCGGGAGCCGGACCGTCGTCCGCGCGGAGGGCGGTCCCGGCCGCGTCGGCGAGCAGGACCGCGACGTCCGGCGCCGCTGTCGCGGCCCGAACGGCCGACGTGAGCTCGGCGACGATGGCCGCCTTGCTGGCGACCGGAGAGATGGCGCTGACCCGCGCGATGAACGCGCGCAGGTCCGGCTCGCGCCAGGCCCGCCGGAGGAGGCCCGGCGGCGCGAACGCGACGAGATACGCGACCGCGCAGGACAGCGCCAGGGTCATCGTGGTGGTCCCGGCGACCGGGGCGGGAAGCACGCCGCTCACCGCGAGCGCGATCAGGATGCCGAGCGCGAATGAGCCGAAGGCCGCGGCGAGCATCCGCCGGCGGACGATGCCGGTGGTCGATTGGGCCTCCCGAGCGAAGGCCACGGCGGCGTAGACCTCACCGCCGAAGAAGTACAGCCCGAGCAGCCCGAGATAGAAGGACGAGGGTGGACTGGAGAGGAACGGGAGCGCGGCGGCCAGGAGGATGAAGCCGGTGAGGCTCGCCCACCGCAGCCATGCCGGGACGCCGGCGAAGTCGTCCACCAGCCGCAGCAGGACGTAGGGGATGGCCAGCAGGAGGAGCCCCGCGGCGAGCGCGACGGGCGCCGGAGCCTTGACCCCGAGCACGGCGAAGAGCTGGGTCTCGAGCGTCAGCAGCGCGAAGGCGGCGAACAGGAGCAGGGCGTCGACGCTCGCGCGCGTGCGTTCGCGGACGGCGGTGCGAACGACACCGACGAAGACCAGCGCGAACAGGGCGTTGGTCGCCAGCCGAACGAGGTCTTCCGCGGTCATCGCCGTGCTCCTTTCATCCCTGGCCACCCGGATCGCGCACCGGAACTAGACCGCGCCGGTGGCGTCCCGACAAGGCATACTTACGTATGACTGTGCGATTTCTGACCGGCGAGCACACAGAACGCCCGCAAATCGGGCATTTGGCTGCCATGAACGCGGCCCCAGCCGCCTCGTGAGCACCGAGCGGCGTTCGGGCTTCGGCCGGCGGTCGTCCGATTTCCGCCTGACGCCCCGCGAGGTCCAGGTGCTGGCCCTCGTGCTTCGAGGGTTCGAAAACAAGCAGATCGCGGCCGAGCTCGGCTTGGCCGAGCCCTCGATCAAGGGCCATGTCTCCGCGCTGCTCGACAAGTTCGTGGTACCCAACCGCGCCGCGCTCGCCGACGCCGGCGCGCAGCTCGACTTCACCGGAGAGATCGGCCTGGACCGCTCGTGGATCCGGCAGCTGTTCCGCGAAGCCCAGCCGAGCATCGCGATCCTGCGCGGCCCCGACTTCCGCTACGAGGTGGTCAACGAGGCGTTCGTGCGGGCCGCCAACGGGCGGCCGGTCATCGGACGGACGATGCGGGAGGTGTTTCCGGAGCTCGAGGGCCAGGGCTACTTCGAGGCGATCGAGCGCGTGTACCGCACCGGCGAGTCGACCGTCGGGCACGAGGTCCCGCGCGTCGTGGACCGCGGAGGCGGGATGGAAGAGCGGTCGGTCGACGTCGCGATGCAGCCGCTCCGTGGGGAAGATGGCAAGGTGAACGGCGTCGTGACGTTCACCCTGGATGTCACCGAGCTCGTCCGGGAGCGGCGTGGCTGAGCATCGAGCGGCGCTCCTCGTGGGACCGGCTTACTGGACCCGCAGCCGCTCGATCTGGGCATCGGCCGCCTCGCCGTAGAGCGCCGCGCCCACCAGGTACGCGTCGCCGCCGCTCATGATCAGCGCGCCGAGCGCCCGGGCCGCCGAGATACCGGGCAGCTCGCTCCAGGTGTTCGTGCGCGGGTCCCAGCGCTCGGCGTTCGCCGTCGGCACGAAGCCGGCGCGCGATGGCGTGTTGGGGAGTCCGCCGACCAGCGCCACCGATCCGTCGGGAAACCCCGCCGCGACCGCCGCGAGCCGCGGCTCGACGAGCACGCCGGCGAAGACGAACTCGTGGCTCCGCCAGTCGTAGCGCTCCGCGGTGTTGCTCGCGCTGTACTGGCCGCCGATCACGAGCACGTCGCCATTCGGCAACATCGCGAGCGCCGAGAGCACGCGGTCGTAGCGGAGGCGCGGGCCTTCGCTCCACGAGTCGGCGCTCGGGTCGTAGATGATCGACGTGCGTGACGGCGCGCCGCGATCCTCGAGGCCACCCAGGGCGAGCACGCGGCCGTCGGGCAGGAGGGTCATGAGGAACTGCGTCCGCACGCGGGGCATCGACGCGGCCTGGGTCCAGGTGTCCGTCGACGGGTCGTAGAGCTCCGCGCTCCGGTAGATGAAATTCGCGTTCTCGCCGCCGGCGACGAGGACGCGACCGTCGCGCAGCGCGACCGCCGCATGGTCTCCGCGCGGCTGGCGCATCGATGAGCCGCGGAGCCACCGCTGCGAGTCGGGCAGGTACACGTCGACGCGATCCATCGCGTGCCACGAGCCGGAGTAGTAGTCGGTGCCGCCGGCCACCACGACGCGGTCGCCCCAGGCGAGCGTCGCGGTGTGGTTCACCCGCCCCGGACCGGCCGCAGGGATGACGGTGGTCGTGCCGCGCACCGGATCGAAGAGCTCGCTCGTCGCGCGCACGACGTCCGGGTACGCCGGATCCACGCCGCCGGTGATGAGCAGCTCGCCGTTCGCGAGCGCCGTGACCGCCGGGTAGTTGCGGGCCTGCGAGAGGGAGCCCGCGACGGTCCACGTGGGCGCGGCGGCGGCGGTCTCGGGCGCCGTCGCGCGTCCGACGAACACCCCGACGATGAGCGAGCCCAGGAGGAGCAGCGCGACCGGTACCCGGAGACGGGTCATTGGACGGTGAGGGTAATGCTCTCCGCGGGCACTCCCTGGCCGCTGAACCAGGACACGCCCTCCCGCACCAGATCGAACTTGAGCGCGAAGCTCCCGGCCGTCGCGGGCAGCGTCACGGTCGCGTTGACGGTGACCGACATGCCCGGCGCGACC
The DNA here is from genome assembly GCA_034666765.1 of Chloroflexota bacterium. Lineage (GTDB taxonomy): Bacteria > Chloroflexota > Limnocylindria > P2-11E > P2-11E > UBA4735. The sequence continues at coordinate 4,141 of JAXDLF010000283.1, read as the reverse complement.
GGTCCGGCGAGCAGCGTCCGCGCGCCGTCCCACACGAAGGCCGCTCCGGACGGCGTGAACAGGTGGTACGCGAGGTCGAACTGCTGGGCCGGGTCCCAGGTGAGCGAGCCCGCGTTCGTGAGCGTGACCGGCACGGTGATCGTCCCGCCGCGCGGTCCGGCCGCCGAGACCGGGACCGTGTAGACGGCCCCGTAGGCCGGGACCACGACGCGCTCGGTGACCGACGGGAACGACGCGCCCTTGCTCGAGAACCAGGCCACGCCTTCCTGCACCACGTCGAAGCGCAGGGTGTACGTGCCCGCGGCGATCGGCCCCTGCACGCGGGCGAACGCGGTCGTCGTCTGTCCGCCGCCCAGGCCGGCGACGCTCGTGCGGAGCCCGTCGTAGGTCACGACGTTGCCCGCGCCGTCGTACCAGTGGTAGCTGAGGTTCACGTTCGGGCCCCACGCCGCCGCCGACGCGTTCGTGACCCGCACCGCGACGGTGGTGGTCATCCGCGTCGCCATCGCCGTGGGGATGCCGCCCGCGTCGATCGCCGCCGCGTAGCTCTGCGTCGTGGACGGGTTCACCGCCACCGCCTGATTGAAGGTCGGCACGTTCTTGCTGGAGAACCAGGCGACGCCTTCCTGCACGAGATCCCACTTGAGCGTGTACGTGCCGGGGGCCGCCGGGAACGCGATGCTCGCCTGGACGGTCTGGGTCGCGCCGGGCGCGACGTCGGCCACGAGGTTTGACCGCGTGCCGTCCCAGACGACGACCGCGCCCGCGGCGTTCACCCAGTGATAGCCGAGGTGCACCGGCGTGGCGCCGGCCGCGTTCCAGGTGAAGTTGCCGAGATTCGTGAGCGTGATCGGCACGGTCTGCGCCGAGCCGGACACGGCGAGGGTCGTCACCTGCGGCTGGTACTGGGCGCCGAAGGTCTTGGCGCAGCAGACCGTGGCCATCGCGTTGCCGGTGGGCGTGCCGCGCGTGCTGAACCACGACACGCCCTCGAGGACGAGGTCGAAGCGCAGCTGGTACGTGCCGCCGTCGGGCGGCGACTGCACCTGGGCCTGCAGCGCGACGGACTGCCCGGCGCGCAGGTCCGCCGGGAGCTTCGTGCGCAGCCCTTCCCACACAAGCTGCTTGCCGGCCTGGTCGTACCAGTGATAGCTGAGGTCGACGGGCGTCGCGCCGAAGGCCGGGAAGATCCCGACGCCGGTGTTCGTGACGGTCACCGGGACGGCGACGGTCTGCCCGATCTGGAGCTGCGGCACGGCGCCGACCGAATACGTCGCGCGGTAATCCGGGCCCACGCCGGTCGGCGTCGGATCGGCCGGGATGCCCTTGTCCTTGAACCAGAACTCGTTCTGCTTGAAGAGGTCGAGCTCCATCGTGTAGCTCGCCGACGCGGTCACCGGCGCGGTCACGTCGATGCCGAGCGTGACCGTCTGCCCGATCTGGACGTCGGTCCCGAGGCTCCCGTAGTTCGTGCCGATGGTCACCCGGCCGGTCGCGTCGTCGATCCACTTGTAGCCGAGCACGACCGGGTTCACGCCCGTCGCCGGCCACGGCCGCCCGCCGTCGTTCGTGACGGTGACGCTGACGCGCGTGGTCTGCCCCGAGAACCAGGTCTTCGGCACGGTGTCACTGATCCAGTCGGCGCTCCAGTCCGCGGAGCGGAAGCTCATGTCACGGAACGGGTTGTTGTAGAGCGAGTTCCACCACGAGCCGCCCGACTGCAGATCCCAGCGCACGATGTAGTTGCCGATGACCGGGACCGTGAACGGCACGGTGGCCGTCCCGATCGCGCCGGCGGGGATCGCCGCCGCGATGACGCCCTGACCGCCCTGGTTCACGTACGGGGCGCCCTTGGACAGGATCTTGTACGAGACCGCCGTGCCCGCGGGGATCGCGTTGACGCCACGGTTGAGCACGGTGGTCTGGACCTGCACGACCGATCCCCCGAGTCCGGCCTTGGGCAGGTTCGGCTCGAGGGCCACGAGGTTGGTGAAGCCGTTGTTCACCGCGTTCTGGGCGAGCGAGCGGATCGTCGGGAGCTGGTTCCAGAGCATGTTGCCCGGACACTCGGTCTGGCCGCCGTTCTGACCGACGATGTAGTTCGAGTCGCGGTGCCCCTGGATGTTCGGCGGGCTCGACGTGACCGGGACCCACGTGCCGTCGCTCCGCTGCTCCTGATGGGTGAACGTGTCCGCGCCGTACGGCGCGATGCCGAACTGCTTGAACTTGATCGCGATGATGTTCGCGATCGCGCCGACCATCGCCGGCGTCGGGCTGGTCGAGGTGAACGTCCCGATGGCCGCGACGCCGAAGCTGCCGTTGTTCCAGCCGTAGGCGTGCCCGCCGATCACGTGGTCGCCACCGGCCCGGCCGGTCCAGATGTTGCCGAACTTGTCGACGAGGTAGTTGTAGCCGATGTCGCCCCAGCCGCGGGTGACGGCGTGGAAGTAGTAGATCGCCCGGATCGTGGCCGCGACATTCGACCCACCGTCGTCGCCGGCGGTGTGGTGCACGATCGCCTTCTGGACCCGCTTGTACTCGGGGGTCCACTTCATCAGCGACTCGTCGGCCGCCCAGTCCTGGCGCGTGAGGACCTTCGACGCGCCGACGGGAGCGGCGGCCGCGTAGCTGTCGCCGACACTCGCGATCGCCGCGCGGACGTCGTTCAGCAGCGTCACGAGCGGACCGTCGTTGAGATCGCTCACGTCCATGAAGGTGATGCCGACGCGCACGAGCGCGCTCGCGTCGCCCCCGGCCAGCCAGGCGCGGTACTGCGCGAAGCGCGATCCCGGGCTCACCGGCAGCGGCGCGCCGTAGTGCTCGTTGCGGTCGGCGTCGTACATGTCGTCGTCATCGGTCAGGGTGGCCCACTCGCCCCACGCGGCCGAGTCGGCCGAGGTGCGGATCTCGATGGTGATCGGGTCGGCCGAGCCCATCGGCTGGGTCCAGTGCACCCCGATGCGGTCGAAGAGCTGGTCCGCCGCGATCGCCGGCGACGAATAAAGGAGCGTCCCGCCGCCGGTCGACCCGACCGAGAGGGCCGCGGCGAGCCCCGCCGGGGCGCCGGCGTCGATCGACAGGGCGGTGGAGCCGACCGCCGGCCCGGCCAGGGTCACTTCACGGGCGGTGATGTGTCCGGAGCCGCGCGGCGCGGCCGAGGCCGGCGCAGCGGTATGGGGGAAGATCCCGAGGGTGAACAGGGCCACGAGCCCCAGGACGCGCAGACGGCGACGCATCGGCGAGTCCCCCTCTTTCTCTCTCGCCACCATCCCCAACGCGCGCATGGACATTCTTACCCACGGCGGTGGCGGCGTATATGGAGAACGTGCGAGGCGGACCACCCGTTACCGGCGAACGGAAGTACTAGGCGTGGTCAGAACGGCTGCAGCCTGACCATCGTCGACTTGAGGCCCAGGTACGTACGGAGGAACACGTCCGCGGGCACCTCGACCGAGCCACCGGTTCCGGCGAACTTCACCGACACGACGTGGCCCACGTTGCCGGGTGCCTGGTTGCTGAGGTCGGTCGAGAGGAGCGTCCCGATGTCGACGCCCCGGTAGCTGAGGATGGCGCTCCGGATCGCCGCGCTGGTGAAGGTGACGGTCCAGCTTGCGTGCTTGTTGCCCGTCGGCACCTGGACCGCGAGATCCGCGGGATCGGCCACCGGCACGAGCCACGGGTCGTTCGGCGCGCACGTCGTGCCGTGGTTCCAGCAGCCGACGCCGACGGTGTACCCGCCGCTCGAGCTCGAGAAGTACGCCCGGATCGCGGCGCCGTTGTAGGTGATCACCTTGCCCGCGGTGGCCGCGACGGCCGCGATGGAGGCGCTCGTCTCGACGGTGGCGCCGCCGTAGCACTGGTCCGACTGGTCGTCGCGGACGTCGAAGTCCCTGGTCGGCTGCGCGCTGGTGAAGCCGTAGCTCCGCGCGGCGAGGGCCTGGGCCTTGTACGCCTCGGGGTGCCAGCCGGCGGGCATCTCCTTCGGGATGACGCCCTTCACGTAGTCGTCGTAGCTCACGAAGTTCACGACGCGCAGGTTGTTCCCGCCGTCGTTCTTGAACTGCAGCTTCCCGCGGAAGAACTCACCCTTCCCCTGGACCGTGATCGGCTGGTTCGGGTCGTTCGGCACGAGGGTCACCGG
>JAXDLF010000282.1:0-7864 GCA_034666765.1 Chloroflexota bacterium | reverse complement strand
CGATCATCGCGACCGGCCCGCTCACGTCGCCGGATCTCGCGGCGACGGTCGAAGCGGGCCTGGCCGAAGCGGGCGTCGTCCGGGTGGCCGGCGAGCTCACGGCGATCGACCCCGAGCGCACGACGATCGTCGCGACCGGCCCGCTCACGTCCCCGGATCTGGCGGCGACCCTCGAGCGGCTGACCGGGCAGGAGCACCTGCACTTCTTCGATGCCGCGGCGCCGATCGTGTCCGGCGATTCGCTCGACCACAGCGTGCTGTTCCGGGCCTCGCGGTACGGGAAGGGCGGGGATGCCTACCTCAACATCCCGCTCGACCGGCCGGCCTATGAGGCCTTCGTCGCCGCCCTCGTGGCGGCCGAGCAGGTCGAGCTGCGCGACTTCGAGAAGACGATGTGGTTCGAGGCCTGCCTCCCGGTCGAGGAGCTTGCCCGCCGCGGCCCGGAGACCCTCCGGTTCGGTCCGCTGAAGCCGCTGGGGCTCGTCGATCCGAAGACCGCCGCGCGCCCATACGCGGTGGTGCAGCTCCGCCCGGACGACGCGGCGAGCGACCTCTACAACCTCGTCGGCTTCCAGACGAATCTCCGCTGGCCCGAGCAGCGCCGGATCTTCCGCTCGCTGCCGGGGATGGCCAAGGCCGAGTTCGCCCGGCTCGGGGTGATGCACCGCAACACGTACGTGAACTCGCCGGCCCTGCTGGCCCCGTCGCACCGGCTCCGGTCGGCGCCCCGAACGTATCTCGCCGGCCAGCTCGTCGGCGTCGAAGGCTATCTCGAGTCGGCGATGAGCGGGCTCGTCGCGGCCCTGAACGTGGCCGCGGGTCTGGCCGGGGAGGCGGACGTCGTCTTCCCCGACGACACCGCGATCGGCGCCCTGGTCCGGTACGTCACGACCGCGCAGCGGGACTTCGCGCCGATGAACGCCACCTGGGGGCTGTTCCCGCCACTCGACGAGCCGCTCCGCCGGGCCGACAAGCGCGAGCGGGCCCGGGCCCAGCTGGCCCGAGCCCGGGACTCGTTCGCCCGCTTCGCCGCCTCGCGACCGGAGCTGGTCGCGAGCGCCACCGACCGGCCGCCCGCGCTCGCCGTCACCCCGTGACCGAGCAGCTCAGCTTCCCGCTCGGCGAGGAGCGGCCCGACATCCTCCGGGCGCTCACCGCGGAGCAGCGCGACGCCGTCGAGCACGGGACCGGGCCGCTGCTGATCGTCGCCGGCGCCGGGACGGGCAAGACCCATGTGCTCACCGCCCGGATCGTCCACCTCATCGCCTCCGGCCGGGCGAAGCCGCATCAGATCCTGGCTCTCACGTTCACCGAGAAGGCCGCCGCGACGATGCAGGAACGGGTCGACCTCTACACGCCCCTCGGCCTCAACGACGCCGCGATCCGCACCTTCCATTCGTTCGGCGACGAGGTCTTCAGGGAGTTCGCCCTCGAGCTCGGGCGGGCGGGAGAGCTGCGGGTCCTCTCGCCGGCCGAGCAGGTCATCTTCGTCCGCGAGCACCTGTTCTCCGACCTCCCGCTGAAGCGCTACCGGCCGGCCGGCGACCCGGTCCGCCATGTCCGCGCCCTGCTCGATCTTTTCGGCCGGGCCCGGGACGACGACATCGCACCCGAGGAGTACGTCGCGTTCGCCGCGAAGATGGCCGCCGCCGCCGGCGACGACGCCGCCCGCGACGAGGCCGAAGCCCAGTCCGAGCTCGCGGCCACCTACGCCGCCTACACCGCCTTGAAGGAGCGCGCCGGGGTCATCGACTTCGGCGACCAGATCGCTCTCTCGCTGCGGGTCCTGCGGGACCATCCCGGAGCGGCGCGCCGCCTCGCCGAGCGCTTCCGCTACGTCCTGGTCGACGAGTTCCAGGACACCAACGACGCCCAGTTCAAGCTCATCGAGCGGCTCGTCGCGCCCCACCGGAACCTCACCGTGGTCGGCGACGACGACCAGTCGATCTTCGCCTGGCGCGGGGCGACGCTCTCGAACTTCGACGCCTTCCAGACCGCCTACCCCGACGCGAAGGTGGTCACGCTGGTCGAGAACCGCCGGTCCGGGCAGGGCCTCCTCGATGCCGCGTACGCCCTCATCCGAAACAACCCCGATCGGCTGGAGGACCGGCTGGGCATCGACAAGAAGCTCCAGGGCCGCCCGGCCGGCGACGCCGTCGAGGTCGACCACCTCCAGTTCGGCAGTGGCGCCGAGGAGGCCGAGGCGGTCGCCGACCGGATCGCTGACGCGGCCATCCGCGCCCAGCGTCCGCTGGGGGACTTCGCGATCCTGGTGCGGAACAACTCCGACGCCACCAGGGTGCTCAACTCGCTCGCCCGCCGGGGCCTGCCGGCGCACTTCTCGGGCGGGGGCCAGCTCTACGACCGCGAGGAGATCCGGCTGCTGGTCTCGTTCCTGACCGCCGTCGCCTCGCCATCGGACTCGCCGCACGTCTACTTCCTCGCCACCTCGTCGCTCTACGCGTTCCCGCCCGCCGAGCTGGCGAAGCTCGCCGAGGCCCAGACCCGGCGGCAGCGCCCGCTGCGCGAGCTGTTCGAGGAGGTCGCCCGGGAGGAGGCCACCGGCTTCACCGCCGAGGCGGTGGCCGCGGCGAAGAAACTCATTGACGACCTCGAGCTCTACTCGGCCCGGGCCGTCGAGCGCACGACCGCGGAGCTGCTCTTCGACTTCCTGGAGCGGTCGAACCTGCTGGACCGCTACCGCGACCCCGACTCCGCGCTCGCCGAAGAGCAGGGCCGCAACGTCGCGAAGTTCCTGCGGCTGGTCCAGAGCGCGGGCAAGGCGTTGCCCGCGGACCGGGCCTCGTTCGTCGTGCCGCACCTCCAGCTCCTCCGGGAGGCGGGGGACGACCCCGCCGCAGCCGACTTCGAGCAGTCTGAGACCGCCGTCAACGTCCTGTCTGTGCACAAAGCCAAGGGCCTCGAGTTCCGGGTTGTCTACCTCGTGGTCGCCACCGAAGAGCGGCTCCCCGGCAGCCTGCGGCTCCCGGACCTGCGGCTTCCCGAGGGCCTGGCGCGCACACCGCAGAGCGATCGGGACCGCCATGTCGCTGAGGAGCGCCGGCTGGCGTACGTCGCGATGACCCGGGCCAAGGACGCGTTCTTCTTCACCAGCGCCACCGACTACGGTGGGACCCGGGGCCACCGGCCCAGCCGGTTCATCGGCGAGGCCCTCGGTCGGCGGCCGGCGACCAAGAGCGTTCGGCTCGCGGCCTACGACGAGCTCCAGCGATTCGCCCCCGCGCCCGCCGAGGTCGACAGCCCCTTGCCGCGCTTGGGCGACGACAACGTGCTGACCGTCTCCTACACCGAGATCGACGACTACCGCCGCTGCCCGCTTCGCTACCGGTTCGCCCACGTGCTCCGGATCCCGGTGCTGCCGACGCCGGCGATGGTGTACGGCAACGCCCTCCACCGGGCCGTCGCCGACTTTCTGCGGCGCAAACGCGAAGGCGAGACCCCGGCCCTCGCCAACCTCGAGGCCACCTTCCGATCGTCGTGGGTCGGCGGGGGCTTCATCTCGCCCGACCACGAGAGCGAACGCTTCGAGGCCGGCTTGGCCGCGCTCCGGCGGTTCTTCCACGATGAGGAGGGGAAGCCCGCGCCGGACCTCGTCGAGCAGCGGTTCTCCTTCATGCTCGGGAACGACCGGGTGGTCGGGCAGTGTGATCGGGTCGACAGGACCGCTGCCGGCGTCGAGGTCTCCGACTACAAGAGCAGCGTCCTCGACGGCGACGAGGACACCGCCCAGCGGCGGGCTGCCAAGAACATGCAGCTGCCGGTGTACGCCCTCGCCTACCAGAAGACGTTCGGTGAGCTACCCGCCAAGACCGCGCTGCTGTTCCTCGAGACCGGCCAGCGCGGCGAGACCACCCCGACGGCCGAGGCGATGGGCGCCATCGCCGCGGTGATCACGTCCACCGCCGCGAAGATCCGCGGGCGGCAATTCCCTGCCGACCCCGAGCGCCCGGAGGCCCGGACCTGCAGCCAATGCCCGTACAACGCGATCTGCACCGAGTCGTGGACCGCCCGGCAGGTGCGAGGGTCCGTCTCCTAGGCCCGGCCCCCGGCGCTGTCGTTGCGGAAAGACGCATCCGAAGCTGGTCGCGGGTCCGCGTCGCCGACAGCGATGTCGCGGATCACGACATCGCTGTCGCGCGGGGCGACCTGGCTGTCTCATTACCCGACCTGGCGGTTCGGCTCCCGACGGGTGGACGTACCGCACCAGGACGACGACGACCAGGGCCACGAGGATCGCGCCGGCGAGCAGGACGAAGACGCCCCGGTAGCTGAAGCGGGGCAGGAACAGCTGGACGGCGGCGACGACCGAGGCGGGGATGGCGATCGACTCGGCGGCGGCCTTGAGCCCGGCGAAGACGCCGGTCTTCTCCGCCGGGGCCAGGGCGGCGAGGAGCGGCCAGGTGACCGCGCCGCGACGGTGATCCGAAGGTCAGGACCATCAGGGCGGCGACCAGCGCGTGCGGCCAGGCCGGGATCCCACCGGTGCCTGCCGCCGTCGAGACGAGCAGGAGAAACGCACCTGGCTCGAGAACAGGACGATGCGGCGGCCAGGCCGACGACGTCGCGCTGAGCTGCGGCGACGAGGAAGCATCCGCCGACAGCGGGACCCGAGGGCGACGAATGGTCGGCGCCGGCCGAACCGGCTGCGGGTGCGGTCCGACGGCGCGGCGATGATCGGCTGGACTACCGCTCCCTCGATCGATGCTCCGGGTGCTCGAGAGCAGGCCGGTCCCGTCGTGCGGGTCAGCGGCGCGCCCACCCGCGGCACCGCAGCCATCGCCGCGTCTGATATCTATTTTGGTATCAATCGAACAATCGTTCTAACATGGCCTGGCCGATAATCGGGCCAGGGCGGCCGGGTGATCGGCCGAGACGAGAGAGAGAGGAGCGCCGAGTGGAGAACTTCGCCCTCGCCGCCGCGGTCGTCGTCGCCGCCGTCGTGCTGGCGGTCGTCCTGTCGCGGCGGCGGCCCGCCGACGCGCCGTTCGCGCTCCTGCAGCAGGGCATGCGCGCCGACGTCGCCCTCCTGCAGCAGACCATCGCCGAGCTGCGCGGCGCCAACACCCAGGCCCTGGCCGAGCTGCGGACCGACGTGCAGCGGTCGCTCGGCGCCACCGAGCAGCAGCTGCTCACGCAGTCCGGGTCGACCCAGCGCACCCTCGGCGAGCTCGGGGTGAAGCTCGCGACCCTCGGCGAGCAGAGTGCCCGGATCGGCGAGCTGGCGAAGGACGTCGGCTCGCTCCACGACCTCTTCCGGGCGCCGAAGCTGCGCGGGGGCTTCGGCGAGGTGATGCTCGAGCGCGTGCTCGCGGACAACCTGCCCGCCGGCGCCTTCGAGCTCCAGTACGGCTACCGCGACGGCTCGCGCGTGGACGCGGTCGTGAAGTTCGGAGGCCGCCTGGTCCCGATCGACGCGAAGTTCCCGATCGAGTCGTTCAACGCGATGAGCGCGGCGAGCGACGACGCGGAACGGGCCTCGCGGCGGCGGGCATTCGTGCAGCAGGTGAAGCGGCACGTGGATGCCGTCGGCCGGTACATCGCGCCGGCGGAGGGAACGATCGACTACGCGTTCCTCTACTTCCCGGCCGAGGGCGTCTACTACGCGGCGGCGATCGCGGAGCCGGACCTGCGCGATTACTGCGCCGAGCGGCGGGTGCTGCCGACCTCGCCGAACACGCTCGTCGCGTACCTGCAGATGGTCTCGCTCGGGCTGCGCGGTCTCGCGATGGAGGAGCGGTCTCGCGAGCTGCAGGAGGGTCTGCGCCGGGCGGCGCTCGAGCTGGAAAAGTTCCGCGCGGCCTACGACACCCTCGGGGACCATCTCCGCAACGCGACCAAGAAGCACACCGACTCGCTGCACGGCCTCAACCGGACCGCGGACGCGATCGAGGCCGTCGGGCGGCCGCTCGGGAGTCCCGAGCAGGGGACCCTGCCGCTCAGCGGTGAGGAGGAGAGCACCGTCCGGCGGCTGCCGTTCGTCGCCCGCGGGGACGACCGCTGACCGGGACGCTCCTGGCGATCGCCGCGGCCGGGGTCGCCATCGTCGCCTTCACCGTCGCGACCCGCGACCCCGACGGACCGCTGAGCGTCGGGCTGGCCGTCGCCGGTGCCGCCATCGCCGCCGGCGCGCTCGTCGCGCTGGCCCTCGTCTCGGCGTCCACCCGCGGGAAGCGGCGCGGCGCGAAGCGCGATGTCGCGGTTGCCCGCGGCCTGCGCCGGGGCGCGATGCTCGGCTGCGTCGTCGGGCTGGTCGCGCTCCTCCGGGTGCTCGACGGCCTGACGCCGCTCACCCTCGCGTTCGTCGTCGCGCCGTTCGTCGTGGCGGAGGTGGTCCTCTCGACGCGGCGGCCCTGACTTCTCGATACGCTCGGAGCGCCGATGGACCTCCAGCCACTGAAGCGGCGCGCGGCCGCGCGGATCGACGAGGCCGCCCCCGCGCTCGATCGACTCGCGCTCGCGATCCACGATCGCCCCGAGACCGCCTACGAGGAGCGTTTCGCCGCGTCCGCCATCGCCGACCTGCTCACCGCCGAGGGCCTTCCGGTCACCCGCGCCGCCGGCGCCGTCGAGACCGCGTTCGTCTCCGAGACGAGGCACGGCAACGGGCCCACGATCGCCATCTGCGCCGAGTACGACGCCCTGCCGGGGATCGGTCACGGCTGCGGACACAACCTCATCGCCACGAGCGGCGTCGGTGCGTACCTCGGCGTCGCCGCGGTCGCGGCGGGGCTCACGGGCTCCGTCCGGCTCATCGGCACGCCCGCGGAAGAAGGTGGGGCGGGGAAGGTGAAGCTGCACGCCGCCGGGATCTTCGAGGGCGTGGACGCGGCGATGATGTTCCACCCCGCCGACGCCGACGTGCTCGATCCGCTGATGGTGTCGCTGCGCGTGCTCCAGATCGAGTTCCGCGGCAAGGCCGCCCACGCCGCGGCATCGCCGTACGCCGGCGTGAACGCGCTCGATGCCCTGATGCTGGGCTGGAGCGCGATGTCCGCCCTGCGCCAGCTCGTGCGCAGCGATTCGCGGATCCACGGGATCATCACCGACGGCGGCCAGGCGTCGAACATCATCCCCGAGCGCGCCGCGGCGAAGATCGTCGTGCGCGCCGCTGATCCCGCGTACCTCGGCGACCTCCGCCGGCGGGTCCTCGCGTGCTTCGAGGGCGCCGCGACCGCGACCGGCTGCGAGCTGCGCTACGAGTGGGGCGAATCGATGGACATGGTCACGACGAACCAGCCGATGGCCGCGGCCTTCCTGGCGAATGCCCGCGGGCTCGGCCGCGATCTCGGGCCACGCCGCGCGGGCGAGACGTCCGGCTCGACGGACATGGGCAACATCAGCTCGCTCATCCCATCGATCCACCCGTTCCTCTCCGTCAGCGAGACCCGGGTGCCGTGGCACTCGCGCGAGTTCGCGGCCGTCGCACGCACGCCGCGCGCGCTCGAGACGATGCACGTCGCCGCGAAGGCCCTCGCCTTCACCGCCATCGACCTCCTCGGTGACCCCCAGCTGCTGAAACAGACGAAGGCCGCGTTCACGCCCGCTCGCGCGAAATGACGGACCTCGTCATCCGCGGCGGTCAGGTGATCGACGGCTCCGGCGCGCCGCGCCGGCGCGCCGACGTCGCCGTCCGCGACGGCCGGGTCGTCGCCGTTGGTGAGATCGGGACCGGATCCGGCGCGCGCGCGATCGACGCGCGCGGTCGGGTCATCAGTCCGGGATTCGTCGACATCCACTCGCACTCCGATGAGTCCGTCCTGATCAACTCGGCCATGGAGAGCGCGGTGCATCAGGGGGTCACGTGCGTCGTCGCGGGGAACTGCGGCGGGGCCTCCGCCCCGGT
>JAXDLF010000281.1:0-13217 GCA_034666765.1 Chloroflexota bacterium | reverse complement strand
CTTCGAACGGACCGTCAGGACGGAATCGAGCGAGATCTTCGCGATCTACGGCGGCGCGCGCCGCGTCGGGCGGGTCGATCTGCACTATGGACGCTTCGAGGTGAACGCGACGCTCCTCCTCGAAGTGGACCTCACCGACGACGAGCAGCAGGCCCTCATCGACCAGCTCGACGAAGAGCTGGTCCAGACCCACGATCCGGAGCGCGAAGACTTCCTCGTGACGGTGTTCAAGTCCGAGGAGCTCGGCTTCTACTCCGATGAGTTCGAAGAAGACGACGAGGACGACGACGAGAGGTAGCTGACCAGGCCCTCGCGAAGGGAGCGCGGCGCGTAGCCGAGCTCCGCCCGGGCCTTCGCATCGGTCGCCCAGAACGTCACGCCATCCGCCGACTTCACCACCTCGGCGACGTCCGGCCGCAGCCGCGCGGCGGCGCGCAGGATGGCCGGCGGCACCTCGAAGCGCGGCCCTGGCCTGCCCGCGAGCGACGCGACGATCCGGACCGCCTCGCGGAGCCGGGCCATCTCGCCGCCGAGGGCGTACGCCTGACCGGCACGCCCACGGTCGACGAGCGTCACGATGCCGGCGGCGACGTCCGCGACGTGCACGAAGGAGAGGCCGAGGTCGCCGAACGTGAGCACCGGGAGCTTCCCCGCGGCGGCGCGGCGGAAGAGCCCGCCGATCCCGGAGTGGTCCCCGGGACCGTAGATCTGTCCCGGCTGCGCGATCACCACGGGGAGGCCCTTCTCGATGAAGCTCTCCGCGACGCGATGGGCCAGGGTCTTCGTCTCGTCGTAGTACGAGGTGTACCCGTCCGCGCGCCGGTAGGTCTCGTCGACGACCTTCCCGTTCGTGTTCCCGAACACGACGATCGAGGAGACGTGCACGACCTTCGGCACGCCGGTGGCGAGGGCGGCTGCGAGGACTCGCTCGGTGCCGTTGACGTTGGCCTCGTACATGTCGACGCGCCGCGGTGCGCTGATCCCGACCTCGTAGATGGCGCCGGCGTGCACGACGGCGTCGCAGCCATCGCAGCCTCGCTTGAGCGCGTCCGGATCGGCGAGATCCCCGACGACGACGTCGCGGCCCGCCTTGCGCAGCAGCTCGGCTTTCGCCGGATCGCGGACGAGCGCGACGACCGTGTCCCCCCGCGCCCGCAGCTGCTCGGCGACCACGCTTCCCAGAAACCCGGTGGGTCCCGGTCGCAAACACCCTCATGTGCCGAGCCGTGCGGTTGGGGCCGGCGGGCGCCCCCCTCGCTCGCTGGCTACGTGCGTCCAGGACAACGGCCGTGCCTTCGGACCAGCCTTCGCTCGTGGGACGCCCGCCGGCCCCGATGACCGCGCGCCGTTCATGTGACGTCCGCGTCAGTGGCACCGGCGAGCCGTACGAGCTCGGCGGGCGCGATCGGGAACACCGCGTCGGGTAGCCCCGCGGCGGCCCACACCGCCGTGAACTGGAGCAGGCCGCGATCGACGACGACGCGCAGGTCGGCCGCGTGTCCGAAGGGCGGCACCCCGCCGATGGCGAAGCCCGTCGCCGACTTCGCTTCGTTCGCCGTCGCGCGGCGGATGCCGCTGGCGCCGAGCAGCGCCTTGAGCTTGGACTCGTCGACGCGATCGGCGCCGGAGCAGAGGACGACGACCGGCGCACCGTCGGCAAGGAACACGAGGCTCTTCACGATCTCCGCGACGGTGCACCCGATCTGCCGCGCGGCGTCCTGGGCCGTCCGGGTCGTCGCGCCGAATCGGGTGACGGTGATCGGCACGCCGCGCGAGGCCGCGTACGCGCTCACGCGCGCGACGTTGGGGTGCTCGGCGTCTATCGGACGAGCTTCGACAGCGCTCGGATGATCCGGGTCGGGAGCAGCGTGACGAACACGCGCGCGACCGCGCGCCAGGCCTGCGCGGCGGCGGCGCGCTCGGCCTCGGTGGCACCGCCCGGCGAATAGCGGTCCTGGACGCGGGCGTGCGCGATCGTCCGGAGCGGGGCGTGCGCGTCGGGCAGCTCGCGGCCCATCGCGTCGGCGTACTCGTACGGGGTCTGCGACGGTCGCGCGGCGTGGCCCGCGTACGCGCCCAGGAGCCGCGTCTTGCCCCACGCCGAGTCGATCGTGCCGAGCCCGCGGAACCGCAGCTCGAACCGCACGAGGGCCACGAGGAGCGCGATCAGCAGCAGGGACAGCACGGCGAGCCCCGGTCGCGGATCGATCGCCTTCACGAAGTCCCCGCCCACGCCGCTCGGCGATGTGTCGTCGGGTCCGCCGATACCCGGGTCCGGCTCGGTGTCGCGGCCGCCGAGACCGGAGCTGTCCTCACGGCCGGGCGGCACCCTCGGCGAGCCATCGGGGTTCGTCGTGGACGCGTCGATCGTCTCCGCGCGGTCGAACGGCAGCTCCGACGGCGTCGGCTCGAACTCGATCCAGCCGTACGCCGGGAAGTACGCCTCGACCCAGGCGTGGGCGTTCAGCTCGCGCACGACGAACCGGTTCGCGTTGTCGAGCTCGCCGGCGGTGAAGCCCTCGACCACCCGGGCAGGGACCCCGACGCCGCGGAGCATGACCGCCATCGACGAGGCGAAGTACTCGCAGAAGTCGGCCTTCAGGTCGAACAGGAAGTAGTCGACCGGGTCGCGGCCGGCCGGCGCGCCCTTCACGACCGTCGAGTACTTGTAGTTGATCCGGAGATACGACTCGATCGCCTCGGCCTTGTCGTACGGCGTGACCTTCGTCTCGGTGATCCGCTTCGCGAGGTCCAGCACGCGGGCCGGGACGCTCGACGGCAGCTGCAGGTACTTCGCCTTGATCGTCGCCGGGTAGGCGGTCGCCGCCTTGCGCAGCTCGTCCTTGGTCGCGTTCGACACCAGCGACGTGGTCGTGTAGGTGCCCTGCGCCTGGTTGCGATTCACGGCGCGCAGCGAGGTCGAGTACGCGCGGTCGTCCCCGGTCTGGAACTGGAACGGCACGCTCACCTTCGACGGCTCGTTCGCGCCGAACAGCAGATTCGCGTGCGGCACGACGATCTGGAACGTCGCGTCCTGCTTTTCGCGCGCGACGCTCGGCGGCGTGACCTTGTCGACGCGATCGGTCTCGGTCGTGCGCCACCCCGCGCCGGTGTAGAAGTCGTACGTCACCGCGCGCCAGAAGTGCGCGGCCGGCGTGTCCACGTAGAAGACGATGCGGTCCCCCAGGTTCGGCGCCTGCCCGAGGCGGATCGCGTCGGAGAAGGAGACGCCCTGCAGCCGGCTCGGGCCCGACACGCCCGCGAAGAAGCGCTGCCACTCGGACTGCAGCCGCTGGTACGGCGCGTCGAACGTGTTGAACGCGTTGGTGACCAGGTCTCCGGCCGCGACCCGCGGCGTGAAGAAGGCCATGAGGATGAGCACCAGCGTCCAGGTGAGCCCGCCCCGCAGGAGCCGCCAGTCCATCTCCCCGGCAGGGACGATGTTCTGCCGCTCCCAACGCTCGCTCAGGTTGACGATGTGCAACCTGGTCAGCAGCACGAGGGCGAGCAGCGAGAACAGGATCAGGTCGAAGTACAGCGACGTGAGCGCGAGCGAGACGTTCACCGTGAGGCAGATCCCGCTGAAGACCACCGCGTCCCAGGGTCGGTGCTCGCGCGCGAGGGCGAACGCGCCCATGTACGCGCTGGCCCAGCACGTCGCGCCGAGCAGGAGCACGAACACGCTCGGGTCGTTCGCCGATTCGCCGGCCAGGATCTGGGTCGCCCAGTTGTCGACGCGCGTCCCAAGGTCGATGGCCTTCAGGTGCAGCGTCGGCCCGATCGAGGCCATGATCGTGAACACCACGACGGTGAGGGTCCCGGCGATCGCGCCGAGCAGCGTCGAGCGTCGGGTACGCATGCGGCCGTTTCCGACGATGGTGCCGAGCACCGCACCGGCCACCGCGATGTAGGCGAACTGGCCGTTCAGGTCGATCCATCCGGCCTGGACCAGCGAGGCCGGGTAGATGAGGATCAGCACGAGGTAGATCGAAAGGGCCGCCCATCCGCCGCGGAAGCCGAGGCGGCGCGCGTCCACCGGCGGGAACAACGAGCGCCGCACCGATCCGAACAGGGCCTCAGGCGATCGCATGCAGCGCCTCGTGGAAGAGATCCTCGATGTTCATCGTGGGCTGGAGGTGCGCCGTGCGC
This sequence comes from Chloroflexota bacterium, assembly GCA_034666765.1. Classification (GTDB taxonomy): domain Bacteria; phylum Chloroflexota; class Limnocylindria; order P2-11E; family P2-11E; genus UBA4735. Next base: position 9,068 of record JAXDLF010000281.1, on the reverse strand, counting down.
ACGCCGGCGACCGCGAGCTCGCCGAGGAGCGCGTGCCGCCGGGCCCGGTCGCGCTCGTCGGTGTCGGCCGAGCCGACGAGCACGGCCTGGGTGGAGATCGATGACTCACGCATCGTGCTGGCCGGCCGGACCCAGCCGCGATCGAGGGACGGGGTGATGAGGAGCACCGAGGCGCCGCGCCGCAGCCGCGGGAGGGTCTCCACCATGACCTCGGCGATCGTGCGCGACCCGCCGACCGACACCTCAGCCAGATACTGCATGAGCTTCCCGAATTGTTTCGTGCCGCGGTCGGGATGGAGGATCTCGGCGCGCACGCCCGTCGTGACCAGACCGACGTTGCGGTGCTCGCGAAGCGCCTTCGAGACGACGGACGCCGCCACGGTCACCGCGCGCTCCTCGGTGGAGCTCTCGCCCTCGCCGCGATGCCAGTGGCGCTCGAGGTCGAGGTAGATCCAGAGGTCGGCCGTCTTGTCGAGCTCGAACTCCTTCACGAAGAGGCCGCGGTGCCGCACCGACGACGGCCAGTGGATCCGGTTCACCGCGTCACCGGGTCGGTAGTCGCGGATGCCCATGACCATCGACGTGGATTGCAGGGAGCGCTGGCCGGTGAGGACGTTGCCCTCGAGGAACGAGCCGGGCAGCTGCCAGAACGGGAGCGGCAGCACCTTCGGGTAGACGAGGATCAGGGCGTCGGCGGGGACGCGCGCGACGGTCGCGAACAGACCGAATGGATCGCCCGAGCGCATGACGATCGGTCCCAGGTGGAACCGCCCGCGCCGGAGCGCCGGGACGCTCACCTTCCATCGCCGGGTGGAGCCTCGGCCCGCGATCGAGAGCACGCGTCCGGTGAGCGGCTCGGGCCAGTTGGACTGCTCGCTCACCTCGACCCAGAGCTTGCCGAAGCGATGGTCGTTGCGCAGCTCGTAGTTCAGATCGATCTTGTCGCCGAGATGCGCGTACGCCTGGCCGACGGTCCGCTTGATGGAGAGCCCTTCGAGCGTGAGCCGCGCGGTCACCCACATCGCGGCCCCGACGAACAGCAGGAGATAGGACAGGTAGCTGAGGAGCTCGACGCCGCTCGAGACCGCGGCGATGAACAGCCCGACCCAGAGGACCGCGAAGTGCCAGGGGCGCACGCCTAGGCCCGCAGCGCCGTCGGCGAGCCGACCTCCACCGGCACGCTCGCGAGGACCTCGGCGATGACCGTGGTCTGCGCGAGGTCCTTCAACCGCGCCTGGGGCTGGAGGATGAGCCGGTGTGCGAGCGTCGGGCCGGCGAGGGCCTTCACGTCATCCGGGACGACGTAGTCGCGGCCCTGGACCGCCGCGTACGCCTGCGCGGCGCGCGCGAGGGCGAGCGAGCCACGGGGCGACGCGCCGAGGTAGACGTCCGGGTGGGATCGCGTGGCACCGACGACCGCGACGACGTAGTGCTTGACCGCGTCGGCAAGGTGCACGTCCCGCGCGCCGGCCTGCGCGCCGAGGAGCGCATCCGCGCTCATGACCTGCCCGAGGCTGTCGAGGGGGTGCTGGACCCGCTGCGCGTCGAGGATGTCGACCTCCTCCTTGGGCTTCGGATAGCCGAGCTGGAGCCGGATGAAGAACCGGTCGAGCTGCGCCTCGGGGAGCGGGAAGGTCCCTTCGTACTCGATCGGGTTCTGCGTCGCCATCACGAGGAAGGGGTCGGGGAGCTGGTAGGTCGTGCCGTCGACGGTGACCTGGCGCTCCTCCATCGCTTCGAGCAGGGCGGACTGGGTTTTCGGGGTGGCCCGGTTGATCTCATCGGCGAGCACGATCTGGCTCATCACCGGACCGGGCCGGAATTCGAACGTGCTGTTCTGCTGGTTGAAGATCGACACGCCCGTCACGTCGGAGGGCAGGAGGTCGGGCGTGAACTGGATCCGGCGGAAGCTGCAGCCGAGCGACCGAGCGAGAGCCTTGGCCAGGACCGTCTTGCCGGTGCCGGGGACGTCTTCGACGAGGATGTGCCCGCGGCACAGGAGCGCGACGACCGCGAGCTCGACCTCGTGGTGCTTGCCGAAGATGACCCGCTCGACGTTCTCGACGACGCCGGCGACCTGCCGGCTGAGTCCGGTGCTGTCCAAACGAATTTCCCCCTGAAATCCCGTTTCCCGCCCCGCAATGGTACGGGCCCGTTCCTTGTAGAACGGCGTAACGCCCCTGACGGTTCAATCAGTACCGGTCGGGCGAGCGGGCGGTTCCCGGTTACCTGCCGAGCACGGCGCGCATGACCGCGCCGCCGAGGGGCGCGGCGTCGACGCCGCCCTGGCCCGCGTTCTCGATGATGACGGCGACCGCGACCTGGGGATCCTCGGCCGGCGCGAATCCGACGAACCACCCGTGGGGCGACCCGCTCGGGGTCTCGGCGGTGCCGGTCTTTCCCGCCACGTGAACTCCCGCGATCTTCGCCCCGAATGCGAACGCCCCCGGCGCCTCGACGGCGCCGACGAGGTAGGTCGTGAGCTTGCCGGCGGTGACGGCGCTGATCACCTGATCACCCGCCCCGCCCCCGATGGTGCGCAGGATGCCGCCGTTCGGATCGCGGACCTCGGTCGCGTAGTGCGGCTGGACCTGGACCCCGTGGTTCGCGACGGTCGCCGCGACCATCGCCATCTGCAGGGGGGAGGTCAGGAGCTCGCCCTGGCCGTAGCTCGTATCGGCGAGCAGGGTCGGCCGGTCCAGCGACCCGTTGTTCGAGAGCTGCCCCTTGGCCGCCGCGAGATCGAGCGCCGGGGCCCGCCCGATCCCGAACCTCTTGGCCATGTCGCCGAGCTTCTGCGCGCCGATGGTCAAGCCGACCTTGGCGAAGTAGATGTTCTCGCTGCGCTGGAACGCGAGGGCCATGTCGAAATCGCCGTGGGCCCCGGACGACGAGCGCACGAAGTAATCGCCCCACGACCTGTCGGCCTGATAGGGATCGTCGACGCGGATCTTCTGGTTCGGATCGAACCCGCTCTCCAGCGCCGCCGCCGCGGTGACGATCTTCATCGTCGAGCCGGGCGGGTAGAGCCCCTGCGCGACGCGGTTGATGAGTGGCCGATCCTTGTTGTCGTTCAGCTGCGCCCAGGCGGCGTCCTGCTGCTGCGGATCGACCAGGGCGTTCGCGTCGTAATTGGGCAGGCTCACCGACGCGAGGATCCTGCCGGTCTTGGGATCGATCGCGACGATCGCGCCGCGCCGCCCGGCGAGTGCCGCGACCGCGGCCTGCTGCACCTTTGGATCGAGGCCGAGGACCACCGAGCCCGGCTCGGTGCGCTCGCCGAGGTAGCGCGCCTTCCACTGGCCGAGCAGGTCCGACGGGTCCTGGCCGATGAGCGATTCCTGGTAGGCGCCCTCGACCCCCGACGCGCCGTACTTGAACGACGCGTAGCCGACCACCTGCGCCAACGACCTGTCCGAGTAGCGCCGGCGGTACGCCTCGCCATCCTTCACCGACTCGGCGAGCACCCGGCCGCTCGCGTCGACGATCTTGCCCCGCGGCCGGTCGCGGACCGCCGCGATCAACCGTGGATTGAACGGATCGGAGTTGAGATCGCTGGCCGCGACGAGCGACCAGTAGCCGACGCCGATCGACGTGACGAGGAACGCGATGGCGATGACGAACGTCAGCCGGCGGATGTTGCCGGCGATGGTGCGCTGACTCACGGCCGGGGACGACCCAGGAGCGGATCCGCGCGTGCGGTTGGGGCCGGCGGGCATCCCCCTCGCTCGCTGGCTACGTGCGTGCGCGGCGGCGGCCACGCCTTCGGACCAGCCTTCGCTCGTGGGACGCCCGCCGACCCCGATGACCGCGCGCGTCTCCCGCTCATCGTCGTACCCGCGCCGTGATATCGCTGACGCGCAGCAACAGCGCGACCAGCATGAAGTTCGTCACCAGGGATGATCCGCCGTATGCGACGAACGGCAAGGTGATCCCGGTTAGGGGGATGAGCTTGGCGTTGCCGGCGACGATGACGAGCGTCTGGAACGCCACGATGAACGAGAGGCCGGCCGCGAGCAGCTGCAGGAAGATCGTCGGCGCGCGCAGCGCGATGAGCATGCCCCGGTAGTCGAAGACGAGGTAAAAGGCCAGCAGGGCGAGCGCGCCGACGAAGCCCACCTCCTCGGTGAACGCGTCGAACACGAAGTCGCTCCACACGACGGGGATCCTCTCGGGCATCCCGTTCCCGAGGCCGGCGCCCAGGATCCCCGCGTTCGCCAGCGAGAACAGTCCCTGGGTGAGCTGGTAGGCCTGGTCGAAGCGCAGGTCGCTGTCGACGGGCGCGAGCCACACGTCGACCCGTGCGGCCACGTGGCCGAACGCGTGGTACGCCACGAAGCCGCCACCGACGAGCAGCAGCAGCCCGATGATCACGTAGAACGGCTCGCCCGTCGCGAGGTACAGCATCGCCAGGAAGATGCCGAAGAAGAGGAGGGTCGCGCCGAGGTCCTTCTCGAAGACCATCACGAGCATCGCGACGAGCCACATCCCGACGATCGGCAGGAGGTACGGGATCGGCGGCACCGGGATCGGTCCGAAGCGCCGCGGGGGGCTCGACAGCACTTCGCGGTACTCCTCCAGATACGCGGCGAAGAAGATCACGAGCGCGATCTTCACGAGCTCCCACGGCTCGAACTGCGCGACGCCCGCCACGCCGACCCAGATGCGCGCGCCGTTGATCTCGCGGCCGACGACCGGGAGCAGCGGTGACACGAGCAGGACGAGGCCGATGAGGGCCCACGTGTACTTGTAGCGAGCGAGCACGGACAGGTCGCGCGGGATCAGGATCGTGACGCTGAATGCGCCCGCCGCGATGACCAGCCAGCTGAGCTGTTGCAGCAGGAGGCCGGGCGCGAGCCGCTCGACCAGGACGAAGCCGATCCCGGTGAGCCCGACGGCGAGCGGGAGCAGGAGCTGGTCGCCGCGAAAGCCCACCGAGGTGAGGAAGAGGTGCAGCGCGCCGAAGATCGCGAGCACCGCGACGGGCACCGCGATCTCGTACCAGGCGAAGCGGCCCGCGGCGGCCGCGACGACGGCCACGTAGCCCGCGAGGGTGAACGCCCCGACCCAGATGAGGAGCCGCAGCTCGGCGAGCCGGGCCACCGGACGGGCCCGGCTCACGCGGATCACTGCGCGCGCTCGAGCCGCAGCGCGATCCGGCCGACCGCGACCTCGTCGCCGTAGTGGAACCGCGCCTTGTCCCAGATCCGCGAGCCGTTGAGGAGCGTCCCATTGGTGCTCCCGGCGTCCTCGAGCCACCACTCGCCGTCGGCGAAGCTGACGATCGCGTGCTTGGCCGAGGCGGCCTCGTCGTTCAGGACGATCTCGTTGCCGGAGTCGCGGCCGACGCTCGAGACGGCGCGAAGGGGCAATCGCTCACCGACCCGTGGACCGGCGGCGTGGCTGCGGGTCACGACGAGCGCCGCCAGGCCGATCTGCCGCGCGGTGACCGCGATGCGCTCGTCGGAGAGCGAGCGGTGCAGCGCGCGGAACGCGCGGATCAGGAACAGGTAGAGCAGCAGCAGGAACGCGATCCGCACGGCCCACAGGATGACCGCGAAGGTGATCTCCACCTAGCCCTCGAGCCGGACGACCAGCTCCGCGGCGCCGATCGTGATGCGATCGTCGTTCGACAGCACCATCTCCGCGATCCGCCGGCCGTTGACGAAGGTCCCGTTGGTGCTCTGCAGGTCGTACAGCGTGTAGCGACCGAGCCGCAGCCGGACCTCGGCGTGCCGGCGCGACACGCGCCGATCGTCGAGCACGATGTCGTTCTTCGGGTCGCGTCCCACGGTCACCGGCTCGGCCGACAGCGGCACCTCGCGGCGCACGCTGCCTTCGCGCGAGACGATCGCGCCCTGCGGCGCCCGCGGTTTCGCCGCCAGGAGCGCGTCCCGGTCGAGGACCATGGTGTGCCCGGCCTCGACGCCGCCGAGACGCTCGGGCTCGTTCGCGGGGACCTCTTCGCCCGACGCGTCCACGAGCGCGCAGGCGACCCGAAGGTCTCCCGGAGAGACGTCCTCGTCCTCCTCGATCTCGACCGTCGGGTACGCGAGCAGGGTCAGGCTCCGATCGCGGGCCGCACCCAGCACGGCCTCCGCCAGGTCCCGCTCCAGGCTCCGCTTGTACTGCTCGAACTGCGCGAAATCGCTCGGCGAGAGCGACACGACGTAGCTGTTCGGGACGAAGGTCTTGGCGAGCGAGATCGTCTGGTGCGACTCCATGGCCCGGATCACGCGCTTCGCGATCTGCACCGGCTGCAGCCGCGCTCGGAATAGCCGCGCGCTCCAGCCTTCGATCACCCGGCTGGCCATGGCTTCGAGTCGTTCAAGCATTGCGAGTCTTCACGACCTCCGCGCCGATGAGGATGATGGCCGCCGTGACGTAGATCCAGGTCAATAGTCCCGCACCGAAGGCGAGCGCGCCGTACGCCTGGAAGACGGCGAGCGTTCGGGTCAGGAAGCCGAAGCCGACCTTCGCGATCTCCCAGAGCACGGCCGATACCAGGGCCGCCCGGCGGGCGGACGCCCGGGGAACCGCTCGGCGCGGCGCGAACCGGAACACGAGGTAGAAGAACCAGTAGCCGGCCGCAAGACCGACGATCGGCGAGAGGAGCTCGAGCAGCAGCCGAAGGCCTCGGAGGCCGCTGTCCGCGAGGCCGTCGGACGCGGCCTGGACGCCGAAGCTCACGGCGAAGGAGGCGACGGCGAGGACGATCACGAGACCGACGAACGCGAGGCCGTTGAGGCGGTCCCGGATGAACGGGCGCTTGCCATCGCGGCCGAGGATGTGCGACATCGCCGTGTCGATCGAGCCCAGGATCGCGGTCACCGACAGGAGCGTCCCGACGAGGCCGAGGCCGAGCGACAGGGCCCGCCCCTCCACGAGCTGCGCGACCAGCCTGGTCTCCTGCCCGGTCACCGCGGGCATGACGCTGCGCAGGATCGCCACCAGCTCCGATTCCGCGCGCTGCGACCCATAGATGAAGCCGAAGATGCCGATCACGAACGCGAGCAATGGGATGAGCGAGAAGAAGATCTGGTAGGCGATCGCGCCGGCGAGAAATGGGCCCTCGTCGGCCACGAACGCCAGGGCCACCCGGCGCGCCGTCAGGAGGATGCGGCGTCGCCTTTCGGTGCCGGCGCCGCGGGCGCGTCGGCTTTCTTCGCGGTGTCGGCTTTGGGCGCGCCCGCCGGCGTGGCTGTCGCGTCCTTCGCCGCGCCCCCGGCCTTCGCATCCGCGGTCGCGTCGGACTTCGTGTCGCCGCCGTCCTTCGGCTTCGGTCGGCTGTCGGTCTTGTACCAGCCGCCACCCTTGAACACGATCGCGGGCGTGGCCATCAGCTTCCGCGGCCGCTTGCCGCAGCTCGGACACTTCTCCAGCGTCGCGTCGGTGTACGACTGGACCTGCGAGAAGGTGTGGCCGCAGTGGTCGCAGTGATAGTCGTAGATGGGCATTGCTCCCCTATCATCGCAGCACCGTGAGGGTTGGCGTCATGTCGCGCCCGGCGATCGGCGCCGCCCGCCGGCGTCGTCTCCTCGCCGAGAACCTCCTCGCGTACGCCTTCCTCCTCCCGGCCTTCCTCGTCCTCCTCGTCTTCCACTTTCTTCCCGGCTTCGCCGCGATCTACATGTCGCTCTTCCGCTGGGACATCGTCCAGGGCCCGTTCCGCGGCCTGGAGAACTACGCGACCGTGCTCGTCGGCTCGCGGGCGGAGGAGTTCTGGCACTCGCTCTCGGTGACCCTCACGTACACGCTCATCACGGTCCCGATCGAGATCGTGGTGTCCCTCGTCCTCGCCTACCTGCTGTTCCAGAAGATGCGCGGGCGCGGGCTCTACCGGACCCTCTACTACCTGCCGTACATCACGTCGGCCATCGCCGCGGCCGTCATCTTCAACTGGCTCATGAACCCGAACTACGGGCTCTTCAACACGATCCTCGAGAGCGTCGGCATCGGCCCCCAGCGGTGGCTGGACGAGCCGCGCGGGTTGTTCGAGCTGATCTTCGGCGCGTTCGGCATGGCGATCCCGGCATGGGCGCAGGGCCCGAGCCTCGCGCTCGTCGGCGTCGCGCTCTTCACGATCTGGAAGTTCGTCGGCTTCCAGGTCGTGCTGTTCCTCGCCGGGCTCGGCAACATCTCGAACGAGTACTACGAAGCCGCGCGCCTCGACGGCGCGAGCGAGCGCCAGATCTTCACCAAGATCACGCTGCCGCTTCTCAGCCCGACCACGTTCTTCGTCGGCACGATCGGCACCATCGGCTCGTTGACGGCCTTCAACCAGATCTACGCGATGACGAACGGGGGTCCGCTGGACACGACGAAGAACCTCGCGTACGAGATCTTCCACGTGTTCTTCCAGCAGGGCCGCATCGATCTCGGGGCGACGATGGCGATCCTGCTCGGGATCCTCATCCTCGCGTTCACCCAATTCCAGTTCCGCGTCGTCGAGCGCCGCGTGCACTACTCATGACGGCCGTCTCGCTGCCGCGGCCCAGGCGTACCCGCCGCGTGCGCGGAGGCACCGTGCTGAAGCATGTGGTGCTCGCGGCCGTCGCCGTCGTGATCGCGTTCCCGTTCTACTGGATGCTGTCGACGGCCACGAAGAGCTTCTTCGAGGCGACCCAGTTCCCGCCCACCCTGTTCCCGCAGGAGCTGCATTTCGAGAACTTCGCCACCGCGTGGGGCGACGCTCCGTGGCGGACCTTCTTCACGAACACCGGGATCATCATGGTCGCGGCCACGATCGGCGAGCTCATCACGTCGATCCTGGCGGCCTATGCCTTCGCCCGCCTCGAGTTCAAGGGCAAGAGCGCCCTGTTCCTGCTCTTCCTCGCGACGTACATGATCCCCGCGGAGGCGACGGTCATCCCGAACTTCGTGCTCGTCACGAAGTACCTGCACCTTGGCGACACCCTTCAGGTCCAGATCATCCCGTTCCTCGCGTCGGTCTTCTCGATTTTCCTGCTCCGGCAACACTTCAAGTCGATCCCGAACGAGCTGCACGACGCGGCCAAGGTGGACGGCGCCGGGCACCTGCGGTTCCTCCTGAGCGTCGTGCTTCCCCT
>JAXDLF010000280.1:0-2754 GCA_034666765.1 Chloroflexota bacterium | reverse complement strand
TTCGCCTCGTCCGCGTCGCCATCGCCGAGGAGCACGCGGGCGCGCACCACCTGGGCGACCGCGCCCCAGTGCTCGTCGCCCACCTCGGCCGCGCGCGCGATCGCCCGATCCGAGAGATCCCGGGCCTGCGCGACGTGACCCTGCTGGAAGTGGATCGACGCCAGCGCCTGCCGAACGTCGAGCTCGAAGCTCGTGTCGGCGACGCGCTCGAAGAGGTCGAGGGCCCGCTCGTAGCTCGCGATCGCGGCGTCCAGATCGCCCGCATCGTAGTGGGACACGGCGATTCCCATGAACCCCTGTGCGGCGAGCTTCAGCTCGTTCGCCCGCGATGCCGTCGCGAGCGCGGACTCGTAGGACGCGATCGCCTTCGTCGTGCGGCCGAGACGGCGATACGTCGTGCCGAGCGCGACCGAGACCCGCGCCCGAAGGCGCGGCTCGAGGATCTCGTACCGCTCGATGATGTCGCGCACGGTCTCGAAGGCCTCGGTCGAGGCGACGAGCTGTCCGGCGTCCCCGTACGCGAGGCCGCGGACGTAGAGGAGCCGCGCGACGTCGAGCGGGTGCTTTGCCACGTCGATCAGCGCGAGCCCCGTGGTGATGTGATCGAAGGCCTCCTCACGCCGGCCCTGATTGAGCGCCGCATTGGCGGCGAGACGCAGGAATGCCGCGCGCTCGAGCGCATCCGTCGCGACGGCGAGGCCGGCGACGGATTGCTCTTCGGTCGCGGCCCAATCGCGGCGCTCGGCGGCCGCCTCGGCCGCGAGGCGATGGAACGTGACGCGCTTCGTCGCGGCGAGCGGCTCATCGGCGATGAAGTAGTCGAGTGAGCGGCCGAGCTTCTGCGCGATGTGCTGGAGCGAACGGATGGACGGTCGCACCAGCCCGGACTCGATCTGACTGATGAAGCCTTTCGTCAGCTCGTCGCCCGCAAGCTGCGCTTGGCTCAGCCCCGCGGCCCGGCGTGCGGACCGCACCCGCTCGCCGAGCGTCTGACCCGAAGTCGACACGGACGCCGTGGCGGCACGCATTGACCCCTTTGGTTCAGCCCTCATAATCGAATCGCACAATACCGAACACCGGAGCTCGCGGACAATGGGGAGAGTGACGGAGATGAGGGCCATCAGGTCGGCGCTGCTCGCGATCGTCGTGGCCGTGACGCTCATCGGCGGAACGACCACCCCCGCGGACGCGAAGAGCCTCTCGAACAAGCATGTGGTTGTCGTCGTATCGGGTCCGGGCACGTCGGGCACCATGGATCCGGGGGACCCAGGCCTCCCGCCGGACTGACCGACCGCGTTCCGATAGGCTCGTCGCGTGCCCACGACCTCGACCGATCGCCGTCAGCTCATCGAGATAGACGGCAAGCCGTTCCTCTTCCAGCACGGCTATCGCTTCGGCAAGGTCACGTACGTCACGCGTCTTCCACTCGCCCTGAGTCGCACCGTGTGGGCGGCCGGCCATCTTGGCCCGAGCGAGGTCGAGGCGGTCGTCCTTGGCGACAATCCCTGGATGCTCGAGTGAGACCGGAGCCGAGCGGAGCAGCGCTCTAACGCGCGCCGTCGTGCAGCGCGTGCGCGCCGCGTCCGTCGAGGTCGGCGATGAGCGAGTCGGGTCGATCGGCCACGGACTTGTCGTGCTGCTCGGCGTGGGCGGCAAGGACACGGCGATCGACGGCGAGCGGCTCGCCGCGAAGATCGCATCACTTCGGATCTTCGATGACGGCAGCGGCAAGCTGCAGCACACCGTCGGAGACGCCGGCGGCGAGGTGCTCGTCGTCCCGCAGTTCACCCTGTACGGCGACGTGCGGCGCGGGCGGCGCCCCGATTTCACCGCGGCCGCCCCGCCCGATATCGGCCGGCGGCTGTACGAGGCCTTCTGCGGAGTGCTTCGCGCGAACGGGCTCCCCGTGTCCACCGGGCTGTTCGGCGCCGCGATGCGCGTGCAGATCGACGCCGACGGCCCCGTCACGATCGTCGCGTCGACGGACCGCTGGAGCGAGGGCGAGCTCTAGACGAGCTGGGAGCCCCCGCATACGTGGATGACCTCGCCCGTGACGAATGAGGCGTCCGCAGAGCAGAGGAAGGCGACAACTCCGGCGACGTCCTCGGGAGTGCCGAGGCGGCGAAGCGGGGTCTGCGACTCTTCTTGCGTCACGATCCCCTGCGTCATCTGCGCGAGCGTGAATGGTGTCTTGATCGGACTCGGAGCCACGGCATTGGCGGTGATGTTGAAGACCCCGAGCTCCAAGGCGAGAGCGCGCGTCAATCCGATCAGTCCGGCTTTCGACGCGATGTAGCCCGGGCCGGCGTTCCCGCCGCCTCCGAGCCAGCCGCCACCGAGCCAGACTCTCGATGCGACATTCACGATCCGACCGCCCCTCTGGAGCTCCATCGCGGGGATCGCGGCCTGCGCCATGTTGAACGCGCCGGTGAGGTTCACATCGAGGATGGCATCCCAGTCGGGCTTCGTCTGGTCTCTGCTCGATCCGCCCCGATTGAGGCCGGCGTTGTTGACCAGAAAGTCGAGGCGACCGAAACGATCGACCACGGCGGTCGTGAGCTCGCGACTCGACGTCGGGTCGGTGACGTCCACGCCCATGCCCACGATCGCGCCCGCCGCCGTGTGCGCCTGCGCCGCCCGTGCAGCCGCGGCCGCGTCGACATCAGCGAGCACGACCGTCCCACCGCGCGACAGGAACCGCTCGGCGATGGCCTGACCGATCGCGCCGGCGCCTCCGGTTATCACCGCGACCTG
>JAXDLF010000279.1:0-7651 GCA_034666765.1 Chloroflexota bacterium | reverse complement strand
GTCCTCACCGAATCCGGTGAGCCGCCGCTCCCGATACCGACGAAGGGCGGTCCGAAGGCGATCATGGTCGTGGGCGAGAAGGGCTCGCATTGGGTCGGCCTCAAGGTGAAGGGCACCCCCGGCCACGGGTCGATGCCCTACAAGACGGACAACGCGCTCGTGAAAGCCGCCGAGGTCGTGAAGCGCATCGCGAGCTACACGCCGAAGCTCCATCTGGACGGCGCGTGGCGTGAGTTCGTGAACGCGATGGAGTTCGAGGAGCCGCTCGCGTCCGGACTGGTGAACGAGACGACGTTCCGCCGGACGCTGGACCAGGTGCCGGCCGGGATCGCGCGGATCTTCGACGCGTCGACGCACACGACCTTCTCGCCGAACATCCTGCACAGCGGACAGAAGACGAACATCATCCCCGACAGCGCGGTCATCCAGATCGACATCCGCACCGTTCCCGGCGAGGAGGGCCCGCAGGTGCGAGCGATGCTCCGCGAGGCCATCGGTGACCTCTGGGAGCATGTCGAGATCGTCGACGAGGACGCCAATCCCGCGAGCGCGTCCAAGACCGACGCGCCGATCTTCAAGGTGATGCAGAACGTGACCGCGAAGGTGCTGAAGGGCGCGCAGATCGTGCCGGCCTTCACCGTTGGCGCGACGGATTCACGGTTCTTCCGCCGCAAGGGTGTTCCGGCCTACGGGTACAGCGTGTACAGCCCGAACATCCCGTTCGGCGAGTTCATGACGATGTTCCACGGGCGGAACGAGCGGATCGATCAGGCGTCGCTCCAGCTGATGCTCGATCTCTACGAGCAGACCGCGCGGGAGTACCTGAGCTAGGTAGCGCGCGGACGGGTATTGGAGCGGGTCGGCAGCTGCTGCTGTTGTGGCGTCCGCCGGTTGCGGGGCACCCCATACGGCGCCGGCGTCTTCGGTGACAACGTTCGAGACGGTGCTCCGGGGCCCGCGATCGCGCCTTGCATCCTCTGACGCTTTGGCCTTCCGTCGCGGCCGGTTCGTCCTCGGGGCGCGGAAGCCGGGCGGTTAGCCGGCGTATTCGCGGTCGGTGCCGGGGTCTGCGCGAGACCAGCCTCGATCTTCAAACGCTTCGAGCTTCCAGGCCGGCCACCCTGACCGGTGGGACGGGCCGCTCGAGAGATCCTTCAGGTGCCGTAGAGGTCGAGCACCTCGCGACGGAACGTGACCTTGGCCTTCTTCTTGAGGACCTCGAACTCATCGACGTCCCACGGACCGACGAAGGTCACCGCGACGCCCTGCTTCCCGGCGCGGCCGGTGCGGCCGACGCGGTGGGTGAACGTCTCGGGGTCTTCCGGCAGGTCGTAGTTCACGACGTGGCTGATGTCTTCGATGTGCAGCCCGCGCGCCGCGACGTTCGTCGCGACGAGCATCGGGAGCGAGCCGTCGCGGAACGCGTCGAGCGTCCGCTCGCGCTCGCGCTGGCTGAGGTCGCCGTGCAGGGCTTCGACCTTGTGGCCGCGCCGCTTCAGCGACTCGACGAGCTTGTCCACACCGCGCTTGGTGTGACGGAAGAGGAGGACCTGGTCGATGTCGTACTTCTTGAGGAGCTCCTCGAGCGCCTTCACCTTGTCCTCGTCGAGGACCTCGATGTAGATCTGCTCGATGGCCGCGAGGTTCACGCGCTCGGGCTCGATCGCGATCTGCGTCGCATTCCGGGTGAACCGGCGCGCGAGATCCTGGACCTCACCCTGCAGCGTCGCGCTGAAGAGCGCGGTCTGCCGGTTGGTCGGGCACTTGCTGAGGAGTCGCTTCACCTCTGGCGCGAAGCCCATGTCGAGCAGGCGGTCGGCCTCATCGAGGATCACGACGCGCAGGGCCGAGAGGTCCAGCGTGCCGCGCTCGATGTGGTCGAGGAGCCGGCCGGGCGTGCCGACGACGATCGTCGCACCGCGCTTGAGCGCGCGCTCCTGCGGAACGTACGAGACGCCGCCGTAGATCGCGACCTCGCTCGAGTGCATGTACTTGCCGAGGGAGCCGAACTCGCGCGTCACCTGGACGCAGAGCTCGCGCGTCGGGACGACGATGAGCGCCTGCGGCTTGCGCAGGGTCGGCTCGATGAGCTGCAGGATGGGGATGGCGAACGCCGCGGTCTTGCCGGTGCCCGTCTGGGCCTGGGCCAGCACGTCGCGGCCCTCCTGCATCAACGGGATCGCCTTGGCCTGGACGGGGGTCGGAGCCATGAATCCGAGGTCTGCGATCGCCTTTGCGACTTTGGGATGGATGGTCAGGTCGCCGAATCGTCCCGCTTCCGTCGCGGGAGCCGGTTTCTCTGGTGCCAGGGTCAAATCTTCTCCAAACGGGTTAAGAAAAAAGGGCTCGACCGACTTCGGTCCAGCCCCCCACGAGTGCCCGATGTCCGTGTATGTACCAGTTGGATTGTATCGGCTTTCCGCCGCGAAAGCGAGGGTCCTGCCGGGGTCCTACTCCTCGCCTCGCCGGCGGCGCAGCTCCCCCAGGATCGCCTTCGTGGCCGAGGTTCCCAGCCGGCTGGCACCGGCCTCGATCATGGCCAGGGCTTCATCCAGCGTGCGAATCCCGCCCGAAGCCTTCACCCCGAGCTTCTCCCCGACGGTCTGCCGGAGCAGCCGGACGTCTTCGACGGTCGCGCCTTCCGGACCGAATCCAGTCGAGGTCTTCACGAAGTCCGCGTCCGCGGCGGCGGCGATCTCCGCCGCGATGACCTTCTGCGCATCGTCGAGATAGCTCGTCTCGAGGATCACTTTGACCAGCGCCTCGTTCGCGTGCGCAAGCCCGACCACCGAGCCGACCTCTCGCTCGATCGTCGCGTAATCCTTGTCGATGAGCGCGCCGATGTTGATCACCATGTCCAGCTCCGTCGCGCCGTCGTGCAGCGCGGTCGACGCCGTCGCGATCTTCACCTCGGGTGCCTGCCCGCCGTGCGGGAAGCCGATGACCGTGGACGTCGCGACGCCTGTGTCCTTCAGCAGCCGCGCGGTCACCGGGACGTAGAACGGCTTCACGCACACCGACGCGATGTGCTCGGCGCGCGCGATGGCGCAGGCATCCACCACGTCGCGCTCGGCCTGGGTCGGCTTGAGGACGGCGTGATCGATCATCGCCGCGAGCTCGGGCACGGTGGGAAGGTCCATCGGGCTCAGTATCCGCCCGCCTATGCTCGACGGGTGTCCGGCTCCTTCCGCGTCGCCCGGCTGTTCGGCATCGACATCCGGATCCATATCTCGTGGATCGTCATTTTCGGGCTCGTCTTCTTCAACCTCTGGAATGACGTCTTCCCGTCCCAGTACCCGTTCTGGTCCGACCAGAAGACGCTCCTCGTCTCCGCGATCACCGCGCTGCTCTTCTTCGCATCGATCCTCGCCCATGAGCTCTCGCATTCGCTCGTGGCCCGGCGCTTCAAGATGCGGGTCTCGTCCATCACGCTCTTCCTGCTCGGTGGCGTCGCGAACCTTCAGGAGGAGCCCCCGAGCGCGAAGGCCGAGTTCTTCATGGCCGCCGCCGGGCCCTTCATGAGCCTCTGCATCGGCGTCGTCGGACTCGCCATCGAGTCCCTGATCACCGCGGCCGACCTGGTGTCGCTCCAGACCGTCGCCGCGATCGCCGGCTACCTGGGTTTCATCAACCTGGCGCTCGCCATCTTCAACATGATCCCGGGGTTCCCGCTCGACGGCGGCCGGGTGCTGCGCTCGATCATCTGGGCGGTCCGTCGTGATCGCGGGAAGGCGACCGCCATCGCCGCACGCGGGGGGCAGATCGTGGCGGGACTGTTCGTCCTCTGGGCCATCGTGCAGCTGACCAGCGACGGCGCGGGGGGCCTCTGGTGGTGGCCGATCCTCATCGCGTACTTCCTGTACAACGCCGCGACCGGATCGCTCCGGCAGGAGCGCCTCGGCGGGCTCGTCGCCGGCACCCGGGTCGAGCCGCTCATGGATACGACGTTCGCCGTCGCCGATCCGAGGTCGATGGTCGCGAACGTCGTGCGTGACCTCATGCTGCCGCGCAGCTTGCGCGCGGTGCCGGTCGTGGTGAATCAGAACTTCCTCGGCCTGATGACCTCGGATGACGTGCGCAAGCTCGACCACGAGCGGTGGGCGACGACCCCCGTCGAGCTGGTCATGACCCGGTCCGCGGACCTGGTCAAGCTCGCGCCGGATGACGACCTCGGCGCCGCCCTCGCGCAATTCGGCGACGGCACCGTGCTTCCGGTCGTGCGCGACGGCCGGCTCGTCGGCCTGCTCGACCGCGACGGCGTCCTCAACTACATCCGGATGCGCGACCTGGTCGCGCAGGGCCGCTAGCGACGCGTCGCGCGCTGGCGATCCTGCTGTTCGCCGCGGCAAGCTGCGGCGGCGCGCCGGTGGCCGGTCCGGTCAGCTCCTCGCCGATCGCCGTCGCGAGCCCCGTCGCGAGCGCGCTGCCCCAAAGTGCCGTGCCGACGCCGTCGCTGGCGCCGGGCACCTGCACCCGCGCCGGCATGACGAACGAGGATGTGACCCACCGGTGGCTCGAGCTCGCCGGGAGGCATGATGCCCCCGCGGTGCGCGACTGCTTCGCCGCGTCCTACGGGATCCCCGACCAGGTCGTGGCCCGCTGGGCCGATCTGAGTCCCGTGAGCCGGTCGACCGTCGAGCACGAGATCAACGCGATCAGCAACGGCTGCGATCGATTCAGCGTGAGCGCGACGTTCCCGAACGGCAATCCCTACGCGCCGGTCCAGAGCCCAAACGAGATGTTCCTGGTGATCGGGATGGGGACGGACGGCGATCGGCCGCGCATCTTCGGGACGGCGACCGCGACAGTCCGGCGGTCCCCCGACGTCACGCCGCATACCGGCCCGCCCGACTGCCGCTAGGTTCCGGCGAGGCGCTCCACGACCGGCGCGAAGTCGTCCATGCCGCTGCCGACCATGATGTTGCTGATCCCGAGCTCGGCCCGCAGGCGGGTGAACTTCTCGACGAGCTGATCGACCGAGCCGATGAACACGTGGGGTGAGTCGAGGAGCTCCTCCACGGTGATGTTGGCCGGTCCGCGCTCGGTGAGGCGCGCGAGCAGGTCCTCGGCCGCCTTTCGCGGCTCGTCGGTGACGGACGTCGGCCGGAACGCCGGGTACGTGTTCAGCTCGATCTCGTCGAATCGCGGCCCGGCGGCCTCCTTGACCCACCGCACCTTCTCACGCGTCGCTTCGAAGGTGCAGCTGTCGAAGCCGCCGCCCTTCGCGCCGATGCGCGGCGCGAAGCCGACGATCTGGGCCTCGCGGCCCGCGAGGCGCAGCACCCGCTTTCCACCGCCACCGACGAGGATCGGCGGGTGGGGCTTCTGCACCGGCTTCGGCCGGCCGTCCATCTCGGTGATCCTGTAGTGCGTGCCCTGGAACGAGAACTTCTCGTCGCCGAAGAGACCTTTGAGGACGGCGATGGCCTCCTCGAGCCGCGAAACCCGCGTCGCCACCGGCTCGAACGGGATGCCGCTCGCGTTGTACTCGGGCTCGTTCCACCCGGCGCCGATCCCGATCTCGAGCCGCCCTTCGCTCAGGACGTCGAGCGACGCGAGCTCCTGCGCCAGGACCGCGGGATGCCGCAGGTCGTTGTTGAGGACGAACATGCCGATTCGCAGCGTCTCGGTCGTCGCCGCGATCGCCGCGAGAGCCGGGATCGGCGCGTGGACATTGAGGAGGTGATCGGAGATGAGGAACGCGCTGTAGCCGAGGGCTTCCGCGCGGCGCGCTTTCTCCGCGAGGACCTTCGCGCTCACCGGGTCGCCGCCGCCGACGGTGAAGCGGAACGGGTGGGTCATGGCTCGCTCGTCGCGATCGCGCGCGCGTACGGCGGGAAGCTGAACTCGGCTCCCGGTCCGTCGAGGAGGCCGCCGTGACCGAGCGCGCCGACGGCGGCCGCCGTGTCCTCCCCGGCGAGCACCCGCGCGAGGAGCAGGTCGAGCGAGGTGCTCTTCCCGAAGCCGGAGCACGTCGCGATCCCAAGGAGCGGGATCGGGCCGATCGCTCCCGCCCAGACCATGCTCCCGGGATGCGCCGGAACGCCGGTGCGCACGAGCTCGCCACCGGCGTCGGCGATGGCCAGCAGCACCGGGTCGAGCGGATCGAGCGAGTTGGCGCCCGACAGGAGGAGCAGCTCGGCCTGCACCGCCGCCGCGCGCAGCCACGCAGCGACCGGTTCGCGTTCGTAGGGCGCTTCGGCGATCTCGAGCACCGTTGAACCGTAGAACGCCAGCTTTTTCCGCACGGCATCGGCCACGAGCGCCCGCGCCTTCGCCGGCAGCCGCTCCGTAATGAGGATGCGGACCCCGCGCGGCGCGAACGGCAGCACCCGCACGACCGTCCCCGCGCCGGCCGCGATGGTCTCGGCGGCGGCCACGGCCGACTCCGCCGTGGCCAGGGCCGCGCCCTTCACGCCGGCGACCTCGTCGCCCGCGAGGACGACCTGACCGTCGCGCCGGGTGAAGCAGAGCACCGGCCCGAGGCGGTTCAGGGCGCGGATCGCCTCGCCATCCACCGCGAGCAGGCCACGAACGGCGGCTCGGAGGCGTGCCTGACCCTGCTGGGGCGCGTCGGCGGTGACTCCGGGCCCGCCGATGGCGCGCGCCAACCGCCGGGACACCTCGTCTTGCCCAACTTCACCTGGTTGCAGATCAACCAGGTGCACCTCGATACCGGTCAGGGCGGCGAACGCGGCGGTGTCGGACGGTCCGAGGACCGCTCCTTTCCGCCAGATGACCTCGCCGCTCGCCGTGCGTGTGTCAGCCGCGACGGTCGCGCCGTACAACGTCTCGGCGGCGACCTCTCCCAGCGTCACGGCTCGTGCGCGCACCCCAAAAGCCTAGTGGCCCGGGTGTACATTCCGCCCGTGACTCGCTGACCTGCGCGAGAGCGACGGTCAGCGCGTCAAGGGGAGGGCGCGATGATCCCTGCTGCCTTCGAGTACGAGGTCGCCACAGACCTGCAACACGCGATCAAGCTGCTGAAGAGCGCGGGGGGTGAGGGAAAGTTCCTCGCGGGCGGTCAGAGCCTCATCCCGCTGATGAAGTTCCGGCTCGCACAGCCGAAGCTCCTCGTCGATCTCAATCGGATCCCGAATCTCTCCTACATCAAGGAGAACGGCGAGCTCCGGATCGGCGCGCTCACCCGAGAGTCGGCACTGGAGCTGAGTCCCATCGTTCGCCAGCGGTACCCGATCCTCACCGACACGGCCGGCGTGATCGCGGACCCGCTCGTGCGGAATCTCGCGACCGTCGGCGGCAATCTCGCACACGCCGATCCGGCGAACGATCATCCGGCGACGATGCTCGCGCTGCGCGCATCGGTCGTGGTCGTTGGCCCCAAGGGCGAGCGGGTGATCCCGATCGACGAGCTCTTCATCGACACGTTCACGACCTCGCTCGCCGAGGACGAGATCCTGACCGAGATCCGAATCCCGAAGCCGGTCGCGCGCAGCGGCGGCGCCTACGTGAAGCTCGAGCGCAAGGTCGGCGACTTCGCGATCGCCGGCGCGGCGGCGTACGTGACGCTGGACGCGGCCGGCAAGGTGTCGACCGCCGGGATCGCGCTGACCAACGTCGGACCGACGGCCATCCGGGCGAAGAGCGCGGAGGCGCTGCTCGTCGGACACGCGCCGGAAGACAAGGCCAT
>JAXDLF010000278.1:0-5515 GCA_034666765.1 Chloroflexota bacterium | reverse complement strand
GCATCCGGAGGAACTTCCGGCAGTGGTCGATCTCCTCGGACGCGATGCGCGCGACCCGCCATTGATCGTCGACGCTCGGGGCACGCAGGGTCCAATGGTCGACGTAGATGTGGGGGCCGCCGATCTCGCAGTCGGCCTGGATGGTCAGGAGGCGGGTCAGGAGGTCGCGGTATTCCTCGGGCATCTTGCCGAAGTCCCTCGGCTCGATGCGGTCGGTGAACTGCGCCATGACCCGCCTCCTTCGTTGTGCCGGTTAGCCGCCGAGCTTCCGGTCCTGGGCGCTCTGCATGAAGGTGCGATCGATCATCTTGCTGAGATCGACCTTCGCGATGTTCGGGTTGCCCTTGCCGAGGATGTCGACCGCGTCCTTGAACTGGACGACGTCCGGGTAGAGATAGGCGGTCGTGACCTCGTTCATGAAGAAGTCGTATGCCGCGTCGAGCGGAACCTGCTCGGTGATCTTGAAGTACTTCCCGAGGACGGCGGTCGCGCCCGCCTTGTCGGCCTTCATCTTCACGCGGGCGATGGTGAGCGAGTCGATGTACGCCTGGACGGTGTCCTTGTTCGCGTTGAGGAAGGTGCGAGACATGATCACGCCGGTGTTCGCGGCCGGGAGCTTCTGGCCGGCCAGGTCCACCAGGGCGGTCAGGCCGGCCTTCACCAGCTCGAGGTCCTCCGGCGGGTCGTCGACGCCGGCGTCGATGGAGCCGGCCAGGAGGGCGGCCGTGCGGTTCGCGTGCGAGCCCACCGCGACGATGGTGACGTCCTTGTCCGGATCGAGGCCCGCGGCCTTGAGCGCCGCGCGCGTGGCGATGTCGCTCGAGCCGCCGGCGTTCGACACGCCGACCTTCTTGTTCTTCAGGCCGGCGACGGTGGTGATGCCCTTCTGGGCATACAGCTTGTACGGGTACACCGGCGCGAGGTTGGCGACGACGACGAGGTCCGCCCCGCCGGCGTTCGCGCTGAGCGCCTCGGCGCCGCCGAACTGCCCGATCTGGATCTGGTTGGCCAGGAGCGCCGCGCTCGTCTGGGCGCCGCCGTTGATCGACTGCAGGTCGACCTCGAGGCCGTTGTCCTTGAAGATCCCCTTCTCGAAGGCGTACCAGGAGATCCAGTCGTCGGCGCTGATGTTGCTGTACGCGGATGTCACCTTCGTGCAGCACGGCCGCGCCGTCGCCGAGGCCGCCGCCTGTGTTCCGGCCGGCGAGGTCGCGGCCGAGCCGCCACCGGCTCCGCCGCCGCAGGCCATCACCAGGACCGCGAGGACCGCGACGAGGACCGCCAGCGTCTTGGACATGGGTCTCACCCTTTCCGCTATCGCCTGATCTGGGGCCGCCAGTTCTGGAATCGGTTCTCGATGCGCTGCAGGATCGTCGTGAGCAGCATCCCGGTGCCCGCGATGATGATCACGCCGGCCAGCATCTTCGGGGTCTGGAACGTCTGGCCGGCGATCGCGATGAGCTGGCCGATGCCGTGCCGGGCGGCGATGAGCTCGGCGACCACGACGCCCGTGAGGGCGTGGCCGATGCCGAGCCGGAGTCCGGTGAGGATGAACGGCACCGAGCCCGGCAGCACGACCCGGCGGAAGATGAGCGCGTCCGACGCGCCGAACGATCGCGCCACCCGCAGCAGGGCGGCCTCCGTGTTCCGGACGCCGGCCATCGTGTTGATGATGATCGGGAACAGCGCGCCGAGGAAGATCACGGCGATCTTCGACGGCATGTCGATGCCGAACCAGATGATGAACAGCGGGATGAGCACGATGCGCGGGGTGCTGTAGAAGAAGTTCACGAACGGGTCCAGCGCGTACTGGAAGCGGGTGTACCAGCCCATCCCGAGGCCGAGGACGAGACCGAGGACGATCGCCATGCCGTAGCCGATGGCCATCTCCGTGCCGCTCGTGGCCATGTCGATCCAGATCTCATCGCTCTGGAAGAGATTGACGAACGCCTGGGCGACGTCCCACGGGCCCGGAAGGAAGAGGACCGGCATGATCCGCGCGTTCGCGACGAGCTGCCAGGCGGTCAGCGCGATGACCACGCTCAGGGTACCGATCACGATCGGCTCGTACCGGCGCAGCCGGCTCGGGCGGACCACCGAGCGGCGCTCACGGGTGGGATCGGCCTCGCTCGCGGTCACCGGAAGGACGCGGTCGGCTTCCTTGATCGTCATGCCGCCGGCATCCCCGCTACCAGGCGCTCCGCCGGCACGGCAAGCTCCTCCTGAATCGACTCCCAGATCTCGTCCTCGTAGGCGAGGAACTGCGGGTCGCGCTTGACGCGGAGGTCGCGCGGCCGGGACAGCGTGATCTCGACGACGCGCTTCACCCGCCCCGGCCGGCGGGTGAACACGATCACCCGGTCGGCGAGGTAGATCGCCTCCTTGATGTCGTGGGTGATGAAGAGCGCCGTCTTGCGGGTCTTCGACCAGATCTTGAGGAGCTCGAGCTGCATCATCTCGCGGGTCTGCGCGTCGAGGGCCGCGAACGGCTCGTCCAGCAACAGCATCTCCGGATCGGTGAGGAGCGCGCGGGCGAGATTCACGCGCTGCTGCATCCCTCCGGACAGCTCGAGCGGGAACGCGTCTTCGAAGCCGGTGAGCCCGACGAGCTCGATCTGGTCCTTCGCCCGCGCGACCGCGTCGCGCTTGGACATGGTGCGTTGCGCCTCCACCCCGAAGATGACGTTGCCGAGGACGGTGCGCCACGGGAGGAGGCCCGGCTGCTGGAACACCATCGCCCGATCCGCGCCGGGCTTCGTGATGTCACGGCCGTCGAGGGTCAGGCTGCCGCTGGAGATCGGGAGCAGCCCGTCGACGGCGTTGAGGAACGTCGTCTTGCCGCACCCGGACGGACCGACGATCGCGAGGAATTCGCCGGGGCGGACGGTGAGATCGACCCCCTGGACCGCGGTGAAGAGGGCATGCGATCGCTCGAGCCAGTACTCGATGACCACGCCCTTCGCCGCGAGCTTGGCCGAGCGGTCGATCACTTGCTAGCTCAGCTTGCCGTCGTTCGCGCTGGGCTCGTTGCGGAGCAGGTAGCCGAACTTCTCCTTCGCCTTGCGCTTCGTCTCGGGGCTCGGCGTGTTCACCGGCGGGAAGTCGGCCCGCCATTCGAACGGCCGGGTCGCGTCGATGATCGCGCGCGAGCTGTGGCCCTTGCGGTCCCTCGGGATGCGCGGGTCGAGCGGGCCGCTCCAGGCGCGCTTGATGATGTCGATCGAGTCCACCGGGTCCGAACGCGAGGCCATCGCCCAGATGACGTCGTTGAGGTCCATCACGTCGATGTCGTCGTCGACGACGATCACGTACCGCCCGAGGTACGCGCCGGCGTGGACGGTGGCGGCGAGATGGCCCGCCTGCCGGGCGTGACCGGCGTACCGCTGCTCGATCGAGACGGCGTTGAACAGGCGCGAGCCGCCGACCTCGTGGCACCACACGCCCTTGAGGCCGGGGAGGCCCGCGGCCTCGAGCTGCTGGCGCAGCTGCGCCGACCGCAGGAACGCGCGATAGAAGGACTGCTCGTCCGGCGGCTGGTTCGGCGGCGATCCGAGGATGATCGGATCGTTGCGGTAGTACACCGCCTCGACCTGCATGAACGGCTCGGGGCGCGCATCGCTCGCGTAGTACCCGGTCCATTCGCCGAAGGGACCCTCGACGATGCGCTCCTTCGGGTCCACCCAGCCCTCGATCACGATCTCGGCGTCGGCCGGCAGCGGGAGACCGGTGATCGGTCCCTTGACCACGCGGAACGGCTCGCCCCGGACGCCGCCGGCCCAGTCGTACTCGGTGAGGCCGAACTGCACCTCGGTCGCGGCGGCGAGGAAGAGCAGCGGGTCGCCGCCGGCGACGAACGCGATCGGCATCTTCTCTCCGCTCGCGATCCACGCGTCGCGATGCATGCGCCCGTGCTTGCCGGGCGAGATGTAGAAGCCGAGCTTGTCCTTGCCGTGGAGCATGACCCGGTAGCAGCCGAGGTTGACCCAGCCGTTGTCGCGGTCGCGGGTGATGTCGAAGCTGCCGGTGCCGATGTAGCGGCCGCCGTCGTCCTCGTGCCACTTCGGCGCGGGGAAGATCGTCATGTCGACGTCCGCGCCGCGCTTCACGTTCTCGAAGATCGGGCCGTCCTTCACCTCGGTCGCGGCGATCGGCTTGATCCCTTCGCTCACGCGCTTCTGCCACGCCTTCACCAGATCCTCGGGGGTCGCCTTCGGATCGAGGCCGAGCGTCAGCGCGAGACGCGGGAACCATCCGAGCGCGTTCGACAGCACGCGGAAGCCCTTCGTGTATCCGGGGATCTCGTCGAACAGGAGCGCCGGCGTGCCGTGCACGCGGCCGGTGAGCTCGGTCGCCATCCCGATCTCATCCTCGGAGCGGGCACCGCGCACGACGCGCAGCTCGCCCAGGTCGTCGATGCGTTTCAGCCAGTCGCGAAGGTCGCGAAACGTGCGGGTCGGGCGCTCGGCGACAGCCATCCCCATCTCCAATCCGGCCCCGTGGGTGGGCCGGGCTGCAATTAGCAAATGGTTATACCACTGGCGCCCGGGGCCGGCGACCGCCGGGCAGCCGGGCAAGCGAGCTACTTCAAGAGGCCCCGGTCGAGGGCGCTCTTCACGAGCGAGTCGTCGACGAGCTTGGCCAGATCCACCGTCTTCACCTTCTCGTTGAACTTCGCGACCACCTCCTGGATGCCGGCCAGCTGGGCCGTCGTCGGCGTCGGCGGGTCCTTCAGGACCGTGCCGACGTACCAGTCGTACGCCGCCTGCATGCCCTTGTCGTCCTCGGACTTCAGGTACTTCTTGAGGGCGGCCACGGTGCCGGCCTTGTCGGCGCGGGCCTTGGCGATCGCCTGCACGATCGAGTCGACGTAGCGCTGGACGACGGGCCTGTTCGCGTTCAGATAGCTGCGGGTGACGACGATCGTCGTCGCGGCGGTCGGCAGGTTGAGGTCGGCCATCTTCGCGACGGAGTGGTAGCCCGCGGCCTCGAGCTTGAGGGTGTCGGGCGGCGACGACAGGGTCGCGGACACGCCGCCGCTGAGGAGCGCGGCCGTCGCGTTCGCCGTCGATCCGGTCGAGAACACCGTGACGTCGGTGTCCGGAACGAGGCCGAGCTTCGGCAGCATCGTCCTGATGCCGATGTCGAAGGTGCCGCCGACCCCGGCGATCGCCACCTTCTTGCCCTTGAGGTCGGCGGGGGTCTTGATGTCCGCGGCCGCGTAGAGCTGGTACGGCCACACCGGACCGGTGTTGGCCACGACGACGACGTCGCCGCCGCCGGCGGTGGTGGTCAGGGCCTCGGAGCCGCCGATGTGCGCGATCTGCGTCTGTCCGGCGAGCAGCGCCGGCAGGCCGGTCGTGCTCGCGATCAGCTGCAGGTCGACGTCGAGGAAGTTCTGATCGAAGATGCCCGACTCCTTCGCGACGTACGCCGGGAAGAAATCGGCGAGGACGTTGCTGTACGACACCACGATCTTGGCCCTGGTGGGCTGCGCCGTCGACGTGGCCGCGGCACC
>JAXDLF010000277.1:0-2697 GCA_034666765.1 Chloroflexota bacterium | reverse complement strand
CAACGACTCGGCCTGGCGGTTCACGAGGCGGATCAGTCCCTGTTCGTCGACGGCGATGATCGCGTCGGGCGCCGCGTCGAGCAGACCCTCGAACTTCGCCTCGAGGGCCACCCGCTCGCTGATGTCGCGCACCGCGGCGGACACGAGCAGCCCCTCCGCCGTCTCGATCGACGACAGCGAGATATCGACCGGGAACGTCGTGCCGTCCTTCCGTCTCGCGGACAGCTTCAGCTGGGCGCCCATCGGCCGGGTCTTGGGCTGGGCCATGTACCGCCGCCGGTGCGCCGGGTGGACCGTGCGAATCGCGTCCGGGACGAGGAGGTCGACGGATCGGCCGACGAGGTCGACGACGTCGTAGCCGAACAGCGTGCCGGCCTGGCGGTTCGCGATGCGGATCGTGCCGCGCTCGTCGACGACGATGAGCGCGTCGGGCGCGGCGTCGACCAGTGCCTCGTAGAGACCGACGGTCGTTCCTGTAGGGCCGGGTGGGGCCAACGTGTGCCTCCGCGGAGCGCGGTCCGCTCGGCGCGGTACAGTGCCCTATGCAGAGTCAGGCAGCGAAGATAAGAATGCCGAACCCGAATTCACCTTCGCCCCGCGACCGGAAGCTCGCCGTCCCGCAGCGCCGGGATGCCCGCGAGAGTCTCGAGCGCCTCCTGACCGGCGCCGAGGCCGCGTTCGCCGAGCGCGGCTATCACGCGGCGAGCATCCACGAGATCTGCGGCCGGGCAAAGGTTGGGATCGGGACCTTCTACGCCCACTTCGAGGACAAGAACGAGCTGATCGCGAGCGTGATGACCGAACGCGCGATCCCGCTCATGCGCGCGATCACCGCCGACGAGCTGTTCGAACCGGATGCGCTCGTCCGACGCCTCCGGCTCCACCTGGACGACCCGCAGGCGGTGGGCTTGTGGACGGCATGGCGGGAAGCGATGTCGTCCGATGCCACGCTGCGGCGGCTCGACGGCAAGCTCCAGCAGGAGCTGATCGCCGCGCTCGCGCCCGTGGTCCAGGAGGCCCGCGACCGCGCGGGTGCCGCGTCCGCGCCGTCGCTCGAGCCGATTCTCGCGGCCTGGTCGATCCTCGCCGCCCTGCGCCTGTTCCTCGCCCGTGATCGGACCGCCGCGCCGAGCCTCGCGGACGCCGCGCGGGTGGTGCGCTACCTGGCGCTCGGTCCCGATCGGATTGCGTCCTAGGCCGCGCGCTCCGAGTAGGCGCTCGGGCCGATGCGCCCGATGCGCCCGATGCGCGCACGATCCTCGATGGCCCAGGTCAGGTCGGCGAAGATCGTGCGGTCGCGTGCGCGGGCGTGACCGCCGCGAGGTCGGTGACGATCGTGCGCCAATTTGACACCCATCGGAACGCACGATGGAATGGAACACGCATGGCCGCGATCGACACGCCATTCCCTGTCACGCGCCCGCGTTACACGGGCGTCCTCGAGTGGGTGAGCACGGTCGACCACAAGAAGATCGGGATCATGTACCTCTGGACCACCTTCTTCTTCTTCGTGACCGGCGGCCTCCTCGCGCTCGCGGTCCGGGCCCAGCTCGCGACCCCCGACGGCACGGTGCTCAGCGCGGAGGCCTACAACGGCGCCTTCACCATGCACGGGACGACGATGATCTTCCTGTTCGTCGTGCCGGTCTGGACCGGGTTCGCGAACTACATCATCCCGCTGCAGATCGGCGCGCGGGACATGGCGTTCCCGAAGCTGAACGCGCTCTCCTACTGGCTGCTGCTGAGCGGCGGCATCATCCTCTACGCCGCGCTGCTCGTCGGCCCGCCGTCGTCCGGGTGGACGTCGTACGTGCCGCTCTCGACGCTGCCGTACTCGCCGAGCCATGGCCAGGACCTCTGGCTCCTCAGCCTCACCGTGCTCGGCTTCTCGTCGATCTTCGGCGCGCTGAACATGATCGTGACGATCTTCGCGCTCCGCGCGCCCGGCATGACCTTCGCGCGGATCACGCTGTTCACCTGGACGGTGCTCGTGACGAGCTTCCTGCTCGTGCTCGCGATCCCGTTCCTCACCGTCGCCGGCGTGCTCCTGCTCTTCGATCGCCTCGCCGGCCTCAGCTTCTTCGTCACGTCGGAGGGCTCGGACCCGCTGCTGTGGCAGTTCCTGTTCTGGTTCTTCGGCCACCCCGAGGTCTACATCATGGTTCTGCCCGGGTTCGGCGTGGTGAGCGAAGTGCTGCCCGTCTTCTCGCGCAAGCCGATCTTCGGCTACAAGATGATCGCGTTCTCGAGCGTCGCGATCGGCTTCCTCTCGTTCTCGGTCTTCGTGCACCACATGTTCGTCGCCGGCGTGGACCAGACCCTGCAGATCTTCTTCATGATCTCGACGATGCTCATCGCGGTCCCGACGGGCGTGAAGATCTTCAGCTGGCTCGGCACGATCTGGCACGGCTCGCTGCGCTTCAAGACGCCGATGCTGTTCGCGCTCGGGTTCATCGCGACGTTCACCATCGGCGGCATCTCCGGTGTCTTCCTCGGTTCCGTGCCGGAGGACGTCCAGCTGTCGGACACGTACTACGTTGTGGCGCACATCCACTACGTGCTCTTCGGCGGGGCCGTGATGACCGTGTTCGCGGCCATGTACTACTGGATCCCAAAGATGTCGGGCCGCATGCTGAGCGAGCGGCTCGGACAGATCAACTTCCTGACGATCTTCCTCGCCATGAATCTCACGTTCTT
>JAXDLF010000276.1:0-5327 GCA_034666765.1 Chloroflexota bacterium | reverse complement strand
GGGGCCTGCGCATACCGCCGGTCGTCGTCGTCAGCGACCGACCGGGCGGCGCCGAGATCGCGAAGCGGGTCGACGCGGCGGCGTACTTCCGCAAGCCGCTCGATGTCGACGCGTTGGCGGCGAGGATCCGCGAGCTCTTCGCCGCAACGAGCGTCGGCGGCTAGAGCCTTTCGGTGCGATCCCTTGAGTGGGGCTCGGCCGGGGCCGGCGAAGCCGGGCCCGGCCGCACGGAGGACGCGACCGCGCGTGGCAGGTCTGGAAGCACGATCGGCTCGCGCTCCTCGGGTGGGCCGAAGATGTATCGGTACGACAGCGCGGCGAGCGCCGCGCCGATGAGCGGTCCGATCCAGTAGACGTACCAGTTGTCGAGGTAGCCCGACACGACCGCGGGGCCGAACCAGCGGGCGGGATTCATCGCGGCGCCGGTGAGCGGGCCGCCGATGAGGATGTCGCCCGTGACCAGGAGGCCGATGCCGAAGCCCGCGATCTTCGGGGCATCCGGCGACACCGCCGTCCCGAACACGGCCCAGACGAGGAAGATCGTGAGGATCGCCTCGATGACGATGGCCTGCACCGGCGAGATCGCCGGGTCCACCATCGTCGTCCCAAGGTGCGTCGCCGTCGCTGCCGCGAGGAACGGCTCGAAGAACAGCCGGAGCGCGAGCCCCGCGAGCAGCGCGCCGATGAGCTGCGCCGCCCAGTAGGTGAGCACGCGGGGCCAGGGGTGCTTGCGCGCGATGGCGAGGGCGAGCGTGACGGCCGGATTGAAGTGGCCGCCGGAGATCGCGCCGAAGACGGAGATCGCGACCGCGAGGGACAGGCCGTGCGCGAGCGCCACCGCCACCAGGCCGGTGCCGGGAGCCGCGGAGATCGACGCCGTCACGATCGCGCCGGCGCCGATCACGAAAAACATGAAGGTGCCCGCGATCTCCGCAAGCAGCGCGCGGGTATGCTCGCTCAAGGTTTGTCCCTCCGTCATATGCGCGTGTCCCGGTGCGGATGCTAGCGTTCGGATCGGTGAGCGACTTCAAGCCCGTCGAGGCGAACAAGGCCCGGATCCTGTCGATCAAGGTCGCGCCGCCGGGCACGAGCCCCGCCGACGCGAATCTCGAGTGGGTCGAGATCGCCGTCGAGCTCGACAGCGACATCGCCAACTGGCGGGTCCAGCATCTGCGCCCGCTCTGGAAGGTCGAGATCGCGAAGCCCATCGAATGGGAGTGGATCTACACCTGGGGCTCGCCCGCGTTCGTGCGCGCCGGCGAGATCTATCGCATCCACTCCGGCTCGCGGATCCGCGCGGCGATGCACCCGCTCGGCGATGACCTCACGAGCGGCCGGAAGCACGTGTACGTGGGCGGACCGCTCGGCGCGGCGCGGCTGATCTGGGAGCGCGGCGACTACGTGCGGCTCGTCGACGCGTTCGGCACCGTGATCGACGAGGTGATCGCGTGGCCGCCGGAGCCCGCCGCTAGCCCGGCCGGTACTCCTTCGTCTGGAGCGCGAGCTTCCGGATAACGTCCTCGAGGACGGTTACCCCGATGCCCGGACCGGTCGGCACCTTCATCGTCCCGTCCTTCGCGACCGTGAACGGCTCGGCGATGATCTCGGTCGCGAAGTAGCGCTCCGACGCGCTCACGTCGCCGGGCAGGCTGAAGTTCGGCAGCGACGCGAGGTGGACGTTGTGGGCCCGGCCGACGCCGAACTCGAGCATCCCACCGCACCACACCGGCACGTTGCGCTCGGCCGCGACGTCGTGGACGCGCTTCGCCGAGGCGTGGCCGCCGACGCGGCCGGGCTTGATGTTGATGATCTTCGTCGCGCCGATGTCGATCGCCTTGCGCGCGTCCTCGCTCGTGTGGATGGACTCGTCGAGGCAGACCGGCGTCGCGATCTCCCGCTGGAGCGTCGCGTGGTCGACGATGTCGTCGTACGCGAGGGGCTGTTCGATCATCATCGGGTGGTATGCATCGATCCGGTTGAAGAGCTGGACATCGGCGAGCGTGTACGCGGAGTTGGCGTCGAGCATGAACGTGAGGTCGGGGAAACGGTTGCGCACGGCTTCCGCGACGTGGCCGTCGGCGCCGGGCTTGATCTTCAGCTTCACCCGCTGGTAGCCGCCGGTCAGCTCGCGCTGGATGGTCTCGATGAGCGCCTCCACGGTGGGGTGGATCCCGATCGCGACGCCGCACGGGATGACGGCACGCGTGCCGCCGAGCAGCGTGGAGAGCGAGACGCCCTGGCGCTTGGCGAAGAGATCCCAGATCGCCATCTCGATCGTCGCCTTCGCCATCCGATGCTCGCGGATCCAGGCGAGCCGCCGGTCGGTGTCCTCGGGGCCGCCGAGCGCGGTGCCGAGCAGCGTGGGGAGGATGACCTCGTCCAGCGCGTACCAGATGGTCTTGGGCGTCTCGCCCGAGTACCACGGCTGTTCCGGCGCGACGCTCTCGCCCCAGCCGACCGCACCCTCGCTCTCGGCGCGCGCGAGGATGTGGGTCTGATGCGTCTCGCGCGACCCGCTCGTCTCGTACGCGCGCTTCAGCGGCAGCCGCACCACGAACAGCTCGACCCGCTCCAGGTTCAT
Source organism: Chloroflexota bacterium (assembly GCA_034666765.1). Lineage (GTDB taxonomy): Bacteria > Chloroflexota > Limnocylindria > P2-11E > P2-11E > UBA4735. The sequence continues at coordinate 2,746 of JAXDLF010000276.1, read as the reverse complement.
TCGGCCTCGTCCTCTCCTGCGGCCGGCCCCGGCCGAGCCCCATCCGACCGCGGCTGGGGCACGACCAGGTACGCGCCACGCCCATCCGCCGCGCGAAGGAACTCGACCGCAGCGTAGCCCTGGCCGAACGCGCCCTCGAACGCGCCGCGTGCGGCGATGCGCCACTCGAGGGCGAGCGACGCGTCGCGGCGCTTGATGGCCTGGAAGTCCGCGGGGATCTCGACCAGCAGGTGCGACTCGCCGGCCGGCGCGTCCTGCAGCGCCGGACGGTCGCCGTCGGCGCGGAGGAGGTAGCGCACGCCCTCGCTCTCGGCGCCCTCGAGGTCCGGCGGCCGGTCCTCGCCGCGGAGCCGCTTGTACGTGCGGTCCATCCCGATGGGCCACTCGACGTAGAAGCGGTCCGACGGCAGTCCGGCGTTGAGCTTGTCGGGCATCTCGCCGTAGAAGTCCCGGTGGTATTCGCGCGCGTACGTGCCGAGCTTGCCGAAGTTGAACCGCGCGTTCAGCGCTTCGAGCGGGTCCATCGTCCAGGCCATGATCTCGATGCCCTGGTCCAGGCAGTGATCGCGCTGCGCTTCCTTGAGCGCGATCGCGAGACCGGTGCCCCGGTGCTCCGGCCGGACGGCCAGCATGTGCGAGTGGTGCCGGAAGTGGAAGTCGTAGATGCCGAGGAAGCCGAACACGAAGCCGGCCGGGCGCGGGTCGTCGTCGACGTAGCCGAGTCCGACGTAGCCGCCGTTGTGGATGATCGCGAGCATGAGCTGCGGCGCCACGGCCACATCGCCGCTCCAGATCTCGTCCTGGATCGGCACGGTGAGCGCGCACGACGCGATGTCCGTCGCTGTTTCGACCTTGAACGACACGGCGCGCCCCAGTATCGGGCCAGTCAGGCCGTCGGCTATGCTGCCGCCGCATGCCCGACAACGTCGAATTCCTGAAGCGCGTGCCGCTGTTCCAGAACCTCGACCGCAAGTCGCTCGAGGCCATCGCCAACGCGGCCGTCGAGCAGACGTACATGAAGGGGCAGGACATCGTGCGCCAGGGCGACACCGGCGTCGGCGCCTTCATCATCAAGAAGGGCCGCGTCGAGGCGTTCCAGGATCGCAGCGGCCACGTCCACAAGCTCGCGGAGATGAAGGAAGGCGACGTCTTCGGCGAGATGGCCCTCCTCGACGAATTCCCGCGCTCCGCGACGGTTCGCGCCCTCGAGCCGACGACGTGCCTCGGCATCCAGCGCTGGCATTTCAAGGGCATCCTCGAGAGCCACCCGCAGATCGCGCTCGCCCTCCTGCCCGTACTCACGAAGCGGCTGCGTAACGCCGAACGCGAGGACGAGGCGAGCGTCAAGCACTAGCCGATGGCCGATCCGCGCGCCACCAGGCTGAAGGCGGTCCCGCTGTTCGCGGGATGCACGAAGAAGCAGATCCAGTTCATCGTCACCCAGGTCGAGGACATGGACTTCCCCGCCGGCCGCGTCCTCTGCAAGGAAGGCCAGAGCGGCGCGGACTTCTTCGTCCTCCTCTCCGGGGCGGCCGACGTGACGCGCAAGGGCCGCAGGATCGCGAAGATGACGCCGGGCGACTTCTTCGGCGAGATCGCCCTGGTCGACGGCGGGCCGCGCACCGCGACCGTGACGACCACCGCGCCGAGCCGCTGCCTGGTCCTCGGTCCGCGGCAGTTCCAGAACGTGCTGCACCAGGACGGCGAGATCGCGCACAGCGTGATGAAGGCGCTGTCGCTCCGCGTGCGCGAGGCCGGAGCCGCGAAGGCGGATTGACCCGCGCCCGGTAGGCTCTCGCCGGTATGGCAGGCATCGTCGAATGCGTTCCCAACGTCAGCGAGGGCCGGCGCCTCGACATCATCGACGGCCTGGCGGCGGTGATCACCGCGACCCCGGGCGTCCGGCTCCTCGATCGGACGAGCGATCCCGATCACAACCGTTCGGTGTTCACGTTCGCCGGCGATCCGGACGGGGTCGAGGGCGCGGCACTGGCGCTGATCGACGCCACGTACAAGGTCGTCGACATGCGCGGCCATCGGGGCGAGCACCCGCGCCTCGGCGCCGTCGACGTCGTGCCCTTCGTGCCGCTCGCCGGCGTGACGATGGACGACTGCGTCGCGATCGCGCACCGCGTCGGCGCGGCCGTCGCCGCCCGGCACAACGTGCCGGTCTTCTACTACGCGAAGGCCGCCACCCGGCCCGAGCGCGTGCGCCTCCCCGACATCCGCAAGCCGGAGTACGAGGGCCTCGCGGAGTTCCTCGAGACGACGCACGTGCCCGATGCCGGTCCACGCACGCTGCATCCCTCGGCCGGCGCGATCGTCATCGGCGCGCGGCCGCCGCTCATCGCGTTCAATGTCGAGCTCGACACCACCGACCTGAAGCTCGCGCAGCGCATCGCGAAGGAGATCCGCGAGTCATCCGGTGGCCTTCCGGCGGTGCAGGCGAAGGGCTTCATGCTCTCGGACCCGCCGCGGGCGCAGGTCTCGATGAATCTCCTCGATCACACGGTCACGTCGCTGCCACGGGTCTGGCACGAGGTCGAGACGCGTGCGGCCGCCGCGGGCGTGGCCGTCCTGCGCGGCGAGCTCATCGGCCTGATCCCGCTCGACGCGGCGCTCGCGGCCGCGGGCGACGCGCTCAAGCTCGACGGCTTCGCCCGCGACCGGGTCATCGAAGCGCGCTTCCTGGAGTGAACGAGCGGCCGCAGGCGGATCTCCTCATCCGCGGCGCGCGCCTCCTCAC
>JAXDLF010000275.1:0-5634 GCA_034666765.1 Chloroflexota bacterium | reverse complement strand
TCGCGCACTCGTTCACCGACGGGATGACCGGCGGACGCGGCTTCATCGGCCTCGCGGCGATGATCTTCGGCCGCTGGACGCCCGTGGGCGCGCTCGCCGCGAGCCTCATCTTCGGGTACGGCAACGCCCTCTCGACGTCGCTCCAGGGCGCGACGATCGGTGACACCCGGGTGCCGGTGCAGCTCCTCGGCACGCTCCCGTACGTCCTCACGATCCTCGCGGTCGCTGGCTTCGTCGGCCGGTCGCGGCCACCGGCCGCGGATGGCGTCCCGTACGAGACGGAGGGTCATGCGTGAGCGAGGCAATCGTGCCGCACGTCGAGATGCGCGGCATCGTGAAGCGGTTCGGGGACGTGACGGCGCTGCATGGCGTCGACCTCGTCGTGGGCGAGCACGAGATCCACGCGCTGCTGGGAGAGAACGGCGCCGGCAAGTCGACGCTCATGAACATCCTGTACGGGCTGTACCGGCCGGATGCGGGCACGATCAGGCTGCGCGGCAAGGACGCCGCCATCCGCGGGCCGCGCGACGCCATCGCGCGCGGCATCGGGATGATCCACCAGCACTTCATGCTCATTCCGCCGCTCACGGTGGCGGAGAACGTGGTGCTCGGCGACGAGCGCTCCGGCCCGGTCCTGAGCCAGCGCGCCCTTGCCGCGCGCGTCCGCGAGCTCGGGGACCGATTCCACATCAGCGTCGACCCGGACGCGAAGGTCGAGGACCTGCCACTCGGCCTTCAGCAGCGGGTCGAGATCCTCAAGGTCCTCTACCGCGGCAGCGAGCTGCTCATCTTCGACGAGCCGACGGCGGTGCTGACGCCGCAGGAGGTCGACGAGCTCTTCACCATCGTCCGCACCCTGCGCGACGAGGGGAAGGTCGTCATCTTCATCACCCACAAGCTCCGCGAGGTGTTCGCGGTGACCGACCGCATCACGGTGCTCCGCGCCGGCCGCAACGCCGGCGACCTCGTCACGAAGCAGACGTCGCCGGCGGAGATCGCGCGGCTGATGGTCGGACGCGAGCTCGGGCAGGTCCAGGCGCGCGGCCCGGTCGCGGCGTCGGGCGTGGCGCTCGAGATCCGCGGCCTCCAGGCGCGTAGCGATCGCGGCGCCCCGGCGCTGCGGGGCGTTGACCTCACGGTGAACGCCGGCGAGATCGTCGGCGTCGCGGGCGTCGGCGGAAACGGGCAGAGCGAGCTCGCCGAATGCGTGCTCGGGCTGCGGGAGCCGACCGCCGGGACCATCGTCATCGGCGGGGCCGACGTGGCCCACGACGATCCGAAGCGGACGCGGCAGCGCGGCGTCGCCTATGTCCCGGAGGACCGCCGGACCGAGGGCCTCGTCCTCGCGTTCACCGTCGCCGACAACTTCATCCTCGGCAAGCAGGACCGCCCGCCGTTCAGCAGGCGCGGCGTGCTCGACCACGAGGCGATCCGGTCGAATGGCGAGCGCCTGGCCAAGGAGTTCGACGTCCGCCCACCGAACGCCGGCGCGATCGTCGGCAATCTGTCGGGCGGCAATCAGCAGAAGGTGGTGCTCGGCCGCGAGCTCTCGGAGCAGCCGAAGCTCATCGTGATCAGCCAGCCCACCCGCGGCCTCGACATCGGCTCGACCGAGTACGTCTGGGAGCGGCTGCTCGAGCAGCGCGCCCAGGGCTGCGGCATCCTCCTGATCTCGAGCGAGCTGGACGAGATCCGGGCGCTGTCCGACCGGATCGCGGTCATGTTCGAGGGCCGGCTGGTCGCCACCCTGCCCGCCGCCCAGGCGACCGAGGAGCGCCTTGGGCTCCTCATGGCCGGGCATGCCGAGGCGGCGCCCGCCTAGCAGACCCCGCGCGGCTACCGGCACTTGACCCTGTTCCCGCCCGTTGCTAGGGTTTCCGCGTTCTGGTCAGACCACCTGACCAATTTCCCGCGGGGGAGGACCGAACTGGCCGTCATCGAGCCCGTCCGCCGCAGCCGGCTCTATCAGGACATCGTCAGCCAGATCGAGACGCTCCTGGACAAGGGAGAGCTGCGCCCCGGCGACCAGCTCCCGCCCGAGCGCGCCCTGGCCGAGCAGTTCCAGGTCTCGCGGGCCTCCGTCCGCGAGGCCCTCCGGTCGCTCGAGCTCCTGGGCGTGGTCGAGACGCGCGCGGGCGGCGGCACGTTCGTCCGCCGGACGGTGCCCGAGGACCTCGCGCGGCCGCTCTCGAACCTCATCGCCCGGGGGCACACCCTGACCGACGTCATCGAGGTCCGGGGGCTCATCGAGCCGGCCATCGCGGCGTCCGCCGCCAAGCGGATCCGTCCCGACGAGCTCGCCGAGCTGCGAGAGATCCTGCGCCAGCAGGCCGAGAAGGTGGCCTCCGGCCAGGCGTACGCCGAAGAGGACACCCGCTTCCACGAGCTCGTCGGCCAGGCCGCGCGCAACGAGCTGCTGGTCACGATGCTCGGGGTCATCTGGGACGTGCTGCGGAGCTCGCGCGAGCAGTGGCTCCAGACCAATCAGCGCGCGCACTCCTCGGTCGACGCGCATCAGCGCATCCTCGCGGCCCTCGAGGCGCACGACCCCGACGCCGCGCGCGCCGCCGCGGCGGATCACATCCGCGCCGTCGGCGAGGGCATCCTCAAGCTCATCGCGGACCAGCGCACCGTTTCCGGAACGCAGGCCACGACCGCCGTGGATAAGGGAGCATGATGAAAGACGTCGTCACAACCGATCCGGCCTCCGTCACGATCGAGATCGTCTATCGCGGCATCTTCCAGAAGACCCTCGCGCAGCGCATCTGCCGATCCATCGTCCTGGCCGCGCGCAAGCGCGGATACACCGGGACGGCGTTCGGCCGGTACGGCGACTCGCCGGAGCGCAACGGCGTGCCGGCGAAGTACTTCGCCGTCGTCGCGATCAACGACCTCGAGCTCGAGTCCTCGATGGCCAAGTACGAGCCGAGCGTCGTGGACATCGCCGTGGCCGTGGATGACACCCTCGTGAAGGGCGTGGAGTCGTGGGCCTGGTACGGGCGCCAGCCGATCTGGAAGCCCGTGCACGAGGGCGGCGCGGTGCTCGTCACGTCCGAGAAGACCGCGGACGCCGTGCTCGCCCAGACCGACGCGGCCGAGCGGCCGTACCTCATGGGCGTCGTGCCCGGGCTCGCCTCGTTCGCCGGCCTCTGGGTATTCAAGGACGACCACACCGACTACCGGGTCCTCGGGGCGCTCGCGAAGATCGCGCCGGACTGGGTCCGGATCGAGGACGTGAAGACGCTCATCCAGGAGCAGACGAAGGACGGCAGCGCGGTCGCGTCCGCTCAGGATGGCTACGACCGCACCCAGCTCCGCCAGGTCAAGGTCGGCGAGGGCACCAGCGGCCACGAGGTCCTCCAATTCGAGAAGCCCGGGTGGACCACGATGCGGCCCGGCGTCATCGTCGACGCCCGCAAGCCCGGCGAGCGCAACCCGTACTACAAGAAGTACGGCGCGCGGACCCTCCGCCCGGTCGTCAACTTCGACACCTGCATCAAGTGCACGATGTGCTGGCTCGACTGTCCCGACGAGTGCTTCGAGGTCACCCCCGAAGGTCACTACGAGGTCGTGTACGAGGCCTGCATCGGCTGCGGCATCTGCGCCCAGGTCTGCCCGGTCAAGGACTGCATCGTCATGGTCGACGAGATGAAGTTCGAGGACAACGACGACAAGTGGCAGCTCTGGAAGACCGATCACGACGCGTACAACCGCTGGTTCGAGCAGAAGAGCGGCGTGTCGGCCGACCCCAAGAAGGTCGCCGTCGCGTCGAGCGCGGCTGAGAACGCGGCACCCGGCGCCAATCCCACCATCAGCGGAGGTGACGACTAGGTGGCTGTCCAAATCAAGGAGAAACAACCCAGCGACGTCGAGACCGAGCAGCTCGCCACAGGCTGCGAGGCGATCGCGGAGGCCATTCGCCTCGCGGACGTGGACGTCATGGCCGCCTACCCGATCCGCCCCTACGACGGCGTGATGCAGGCCGCGGCGAAGCTCATCGCCAACGGCAAGATGGACGTCGAGTACATCGTCGCCGACGGCGAGCACAGCCAGTTCGAGATCGTGAAGCACGCGTGCGCCGTCGGCTCGCGCGTGTTCGTCGGCTCCTCGGGGGTCGGCTGGTTCTACGCCATGGAGGCCATCGCCGTCACCGCGGGCCTTCGCCTTCCGGTCGTCGCCATCTGCGGCAACCGGGCCCTGGACGACCCCGGCGCGTTCGGCTGCGAGCACAACGACGCGCTCGCCGTCCGGGACCTCGGCTGGCTCCTCTGCTGGGCCGAGACCGCGCAGGAGTCATTGGACTTCGCCCTCACCGCGTGGCGCGTGGCCGAGGACAAGCGCGTGTCGCTGCCGATCGCGATCGGGCTCGACGGCGCGTTCCTCACCCACTCCCAGCAGATCGTGAAGATCCCGACCCAGGCGGCCGTGAACTCGTTCCTGCCGAAGTTCGACCTCGGTGACCGGCTGCTCCACCCGGACAACCCGATCACCATCGCTCCGCAGGTCGATCAGGACTGGCTCATGGAGATCCGGATGCAGAACGACCAGGCGATGCGGAACGCGCTGGGTGTCATCACCGAGGCGCACGCCGAGTTCAAGCGGCTGTTCGGACGGGGCGGCGAGAACCCGTTCCTCGACGAGTACATGACCGACGACGCGGAGGTCGTGTTCATCGGCCAGGGCACGCTCTCGCTGCCGATGAAGGTCGCGATCCGCAAGCTCCGCAAGGAGGGCCACAAGGTCGGGCTCGTCCGCCTGAAGTGGTTCCGGCCGTTCCCGACCGCGGACGTCGTGAAGAGCCTCAGCCGGTTCAAGGCCGTCGGGGTCATCGACCGCGACTACAGCTTCGGCTCCCCGTACTACGGCGGCGTGCTGTACAACGAGATCCGCTCGGCGCTGTACTCACAGCCGAAGCGACCGACGATCGTCGGCTTCATCGCGGCCCTCGGCGGCCGCGAGATCGAGCAGCCGATGGCCCGCGAGATGTTCGACAAGCTCACCGCGGCCGCCGGCGGCGGCCTGAAGTCCGGTGACATCTGTCACTGGATCGGCGTGCGGAACTAAGGAGACGATGATGGCAGTCGAGACCCACGGCACCGGGACCCTTCCCCAGATCAAGGGCGTCAAGGACGTCCCCTACGACGAGCTCTTCGTCTCCGGCCACCGCACCTGCCAGGGCTGCGAGTCGGCCCTGGTCATGCGCCACATGGTCAAGGCATCGGGCCCGCGCACGATCGTGCTGGGCTCGACGGGCTGCATGTACGTCGCGAACACGACGTACTACACGACCCCCTGGGTCGTGCCGTGGATGCACACCCAGCTCGGCGCGTCGGGCTCCGCCGCGCTCGGCACCGCGGCCGGCCTCAAGGTCCTCATGCGCAAGGGCAAGATCAAGGACGAGAAGATCAACGTCATCGCGTTCTGCGGCGACGGCGGCGGCGCGGACATGGGCATCGGCGCGATCAGCGCCACGCTCACGCACAAGGACTACAACTCGCTGATCCTGCTGTACGACAACGAGTCGTACGCGAACACGGACATCCAGCTGTCGAGCCAGACGCCGTACGGCGCGGTCACGACTTTCTCGCCGTCGGGCACCGAGAAGCGGCTCATGCACACCCGGTGGAAGAAGAA
>JAXDLF010000274.1:0-4760 GCA_034666765.1 Chloroflexota bacterium | reverse complement strand
CGAGCGCGGTAGAAGCGATCGAAGATGAACGGCAGGTCGTCCGGCGGGATCCCGGAGCCCCGGTCGGTTACCTCGAGCACGAGCCGCCGGCCGTTCGCGCGACCGGCGAGCGTCACCGCCGAGCCCTCCGGGGAATGCCGCAAGGCGTTCTCGATCAGGTTGTCGAGCAGTCGCTCGATCTCCTGGCGCGCGCACATGATCTGTCCGCCGGAACGAGCGGTGATCTCCACCGGGCGACCCGCCACGCGCCGCCAGCGCTCGACCGCGGCATCGAGCAGGTCATCCGCCGCGACCAGGGTTCGCAGGGAGTCGTACCCGCCATCGAGCCGCGACAGAAGGAGCATGCCCGAGGCCAGGACCTCGCTGCGCTGCAGCTCCTCGAGGACCACGCGCCGGGTCTGCATCAGCTCTTCCATGGTCGGCACGGTGCCGCCCCGCCCGAGCAACTCGAGCTCGCCACGCGCGATCGTGAGCGGCGTCAGGAGCTCGTGCGAGGCGTTGTCGAAGAGCGCGCGACCGCTCTCGACGACGATCTGCCGCTTGCGCACGTGCCACACCATGACGAGGAAGATCAGCGACATGAGCGGAATCTCGCCCAGCTCCGCTTGGCTTTCCGTGCCCATCTCGATCGCGCGGATCGTCAGCAGCAGGATGGGGCCGCAGACCGCCAGCAGGGCGAGCACGCTGTTGAGCGCGCTCCACATACGGAGCCCGTAGACCACACTCACGCTGACGAAGATGAAATGGACGGGAAGCGCCTCCCAGCCGTTCGCGAACGAGATCCACACGAGGTTGACCGCACAGAAAAGCGCGAGTGCAAGCTCGGGCAGGAAGCGCGAGGTGAGGTCCTTCACGCGCACAGCTGATACCCCGCGCCCCTGATCGTCGCGATGCGGTCGTGCCCGATCTTGAGGCGCAATCTGCGCACACATACATCCACCGTGTTCGTCTCTGTGTCGAAGCTGTAGCCCCAGACGGCGGAGAGCAGGCGCTCCCGGCTCACCACCTCATCGGCATGGCGCATCAGGTACTCGAGCACGAGCGCCTCGCGGTCGGTCAGGCGGACGGGCCCCTCGCCGAAGTCCGCAAGCCTCCGCTTCAGCTCGAGGGTGACACCTCGTGACGTGAACACGCCCGGATCGAGCTCGGAACTGCGCCGCAGGTGGATGCGCACGCGTTCGAGCAGCTCGTCCAGGGAGAACGGCTTCGCGACGTAGTCGATCGCGCCGGCACGCAGTGCCGCGACCTTCGTCGCTGGGTCCGACCGCGCGCTCAGCATCATCACGGGCAGGCTCGGCAGCCTCGCGATGAGGTCGCGCAGCACCTCGATCCCGTCGCGCCCGGGCAGCATGACATCGAGCAGCACGAGGCTCGGCGCCTCGCGCGCCGCGCTTGCCAGCGCCGCCTCGCCGTCGCCCACGGATTGCACGGCGTAGCCCTCGCGGGCAAGCCCGCGAGTCAGGAAGCTGGCGATCCGCCGTTCGTCCTCGACGATCAAAACGTGCAAGGCCCCACCCCGTGAGATTCCGTGCGGTCTCTCCCACCCTAGGGCGTTTGGGGTAATGGAGTCCCCCGAATAGGGGTGTCTGACACAACCATGACACGGCTGTCAGAAAGCGTGACAACCCGCCGGAAGTGGGCGGAAGCTCGCGCAGATCGCAATGAAGCGTCCCCCCTCACGGGAGCCCACTCGCATGTTCAGACGTCCGTTCATCATCGTATTCGCCCTCCTCGCGTCGCTTGCGTTCGCGCAGGCCGCGGCGGCGCAGCCGATCACGCTCGACGTGACATCGGCGCGAACCGTCACCAATCAGCCAGACCCTGTTGAGCTGACGGGCACGATCTCGATCCCCTCGCCCACCTTCTCCGGCACCGGGACTCTGGTGACGGGCAGCGGCACGCTCTTCACGAGCGAGCTCCAGGTCGGCGACCGCATCAAGCCGTACACGGCGCCCGGGCAGGTCCGCGCCTGGCTCGTGGTCACCTCGTTTTTGAGCGACACCTCGATGAGGGTCAGCCAGCCGGCGATCAACGGAGCGGGCGGGGTGTCCGCACCCGGCGGTCGCTACAACGGCCCCGCGGTGTCCGGCGTCAAGTTCAGCAAGCTCCCGGCGCTCGTCACGGTGGCCAAGGGCGATCCCGTGACGACCTACAAGTACCTCATCAATCAGGAGGACACGGACAACAACTCGCAGCCGGCATCGGCCTGTCACCCGACCGACCCGGGGAACACGGACCCGATGCTCGACAGCTGCATGTGGACCTCGATCCGGCACCTCTCGGGGTCGAGCACCGCTGCTCCGGGCGACTGGAACGCCACGAACGGGTATGCGGGCCTCGTGCCCGACTCGAGCCCCGTCGTCACGAGCGGCGACGAGTCGGACTTCGCCAACGGCGCGACCATCACCCTGCCGCCGGGCAAGTACCTGATCAGCTTCATGGCGGACGGCCACAAGATCGACGGCGCGCACTTCACGACCGACGCCAGCGCCACGACGAAGACGATCCATGGCCAGGCGCAGCCCTTCAACCTTCCGCTCGCGACGGAGCGCATTCAGGTCTTCAACGACAACGCGTCGACGAACGGCCAGTGGGACGAGGGCGACGAGACGTATGACGCCCAGGCCAACCGCGCCGCCCGTATGCCCGGCTTCACGGCGCATCTCGCGGACGTGCTCGGCGAGGTCACGACCGACTGGTACGGCAACCCGCTCTGCACGACCTACCGGCCCACGACCGCTCCGGGCCGCACGGGCTACGAGCTCGACGCCGAAGGCCACCCGATCATCCTCGTCAAGGGCGGCCGGTGTGTCAGCAACCTGGCGGGCGAGATCACGATTCCGAACCTCGGACCCGACCGGTATGCCACCACGGTGCTCGCGCCGAACAGGACCGTCGTCACGCCCCCAGGGCAGCAGCCCACGTGCCGCAACAAGGACTGGATCAAGACGACGACTCTCGAGGGCGCACTCGACTGGGACGTGTGGCTCCAGGAGGGAGCCACCGGCTACGACACCGAGTTCCTCCACTCCGGCGAGGCCACTCCATGGATGATCGCCGGATTCGTCTGCCCTCGCAACGAGCCGAGCGCCAATGCTTCCACGGTCGGCACCGTGACGGGCCGCGTTCTCAAGGCCCGCGTCTACTGGCCCGCACAGGGCGGCCTCCCCTACAACGGCACGGTCTGGGGCGGCTATGCCGGCACCAAGACCGACGGCCCCATCGACCGCCCCTGGGTCTCGCTCGCGGGGCTGCAGCAGGGAGACCTCGCGACCGCGGTCCTCCAGGGCGACGCCGATGGAAGGTTCACCATCCCGCGGGTCCCGCCGGGCGACTACATGATCAGCATCTGGGATGCACCGCTCGAGAATCTGCTCGACACGTTCAACCTGACGGTCCGGGCAGGTCAGCCCACCGATATCGGCGATGCCATGCTCACGGGCTGGTTCACCCAGATCAAGGGCACGATCTACCACGACCTCAACGAGAACGGCCGCCAGGATCCGGGCGAGGTGGGCATCCCCGGCTTCCCGGTCGCGATCAAGAGCCGCGTGAACTCGATCATGGATCAGGGATCGGCGTTCACGCTGACCGACTTCGCCGGCCACTACAGCCTCGATACGTCCTACCCGCTCAACCTCTTCAACGTCCTCGAGGCCTATGACGACCGATGGATGACCACCGGCGTCACCTACCAGGCCGACAATCAGCCGACGCCCACGACGATGTTGGGTGCCGGCGTCGACGTCAGCTTCCTGCCGGTGATCGGACTCTCGGGCCGCCTCGACTGGGGCGTGAAGCCGTACCTCCCGGGCGAGAACGGCGGCATCGTCGGCACCGTCCTGTACGACACGACGCGGAACGAGCTCGACCCTGCCCAGTCCGCCACGGAGGACTACGAGGGCGGCATTCCAGGGCTCCAGGTCGACCTCTTCAAGCCCGTCGCCTGCACGAATGCGACGCCGGCGGCCAGCTGTTCGACCGAGGGTTACGTCCTCGCGGCCGACGGCTCGTATGAGCTCGGCGACTGGATCAACCGCTACCTGACCGAGTCGTGGCAGCAGCCGAAGAGCTGCATCGCACGTGGCGTCGATAGCACGCCGCTCGTCGGCGAGCAGGTGCTGCCGCGCACGACCGACCCGCTCGGCAACCCCGTCCGCTGCCTCGAAGGACCCCTCATGGGAGTCCAGTTCGGAGGCGACGACCCGTTCAACTCACCCAACCCGGACGCGAACTACTTCAGCTCGGTGGACGGAAACTACGGCTTCGGCGACGGCTGGACGACACCGGGCGGACGCCTCGGCGACGGCTCGCCCGATCCGGCGAACCCGGGCTCCGGCTCGGCACCGCTGGCCATCGGCGACTACCTCGTCAAGGTCGAGGTCCCGAACGACCCGCTGCATCCGGATCGCAAGCTGTACACGCCGACCCGCGAGGAAGACATCAACGTCTTCAGCGGCGACGTGTTCCAGCCGAGTGCGCCGCCGCCGCCGTGCGCCGGTGCTCTCCATACGGTGCATGTCACGAGCGCCGACTTCCTCGACGCGGGCGGCAGCCCTTACGAGGGCCAGGCCCGTCCGCTCTGCGACACCAAGCTCGTGCCGGTTCGCGACGCGAAGTCGATCGCGCCCAGCTTCAGCTTCTTCACGGACGTGCCGGTCCCCGGGAAGTTCTGGGGCCTCGTCAACGACGACCTCAACGTGTCGGTGGATCCCAAGTCCATCCTGTTCGGCGAAAAGGCCGGCATCGGGAACGCGCCT
>JAXDLF010000273.1:0-17508 GCA_034666765.1 Chloroflexota bacterium | reverse complement strand
GGCGACGAACATCGGGGCCGCCCACCCGGTCGACAGCTCCGGCGGCGATATCCAGGGCGACCTCCGGCTCAAGGCCGAGAACGACGCCGTCGCCCAGATCACGAAGATCGCGCTGGCCCGCGGGCGCAACGCCCAATGGGCCGAGGACGCCGTCCGGAAGAGCGTGAGCGTCCGTGACGACGAGGCCCTGCAGCTCAAGGTGGTCGATCTCATCGCGCGCGACCTGCCGGACCTGCTTGGGCAGATCGATGGCCGGACCGTCCAGGTGAACGGGCAGCCGGTCACGCTCGCGACGAAGGCCGCGGCCATCGACGACGACGGGATGAGCCCGTTCGAGACGTTCCTCCACTTCGTCGTCGACCCGCAGATCGCCCTCCTCATGTTCACCATCGGCACGTACGGCCTGATCTTCGAGCTCTCGAACCCGGGCCTCATCTTCCCGGGCATCGTCGGCGTCATCGCGATCGTGATGGCGCTGTTCTCGTTCGGGACGCTCGACGCGAATGCCGCGGGGATCGCCCTGATGATCTTCGCGCTCGTCCTGTTCATCGCCGAGGTGAAGATCGTGAGCCACGGGCTGCTGCTCGCCGGCGGCATCGCCTCGCTCCTCCTGGGCGCGATCATCGTGTTCCCGCCCGGGCGACCAACGTTCCCGGGGCTTCGCTACACCGCGGACCCGGTCACCCTGCTGCTCGTCGTGGGGACGGCCGCGCTGTTCTTCGCCGTCGTCGTGCGGATGGCGATCGGCTTCCAGCGGCTGCCCGTGGCGAGCGGCTCCGGCATGCTGATCGGCGTGATGGGGGTGGCCAAGACCGAGCTCGCGCCCATGGGCATCGTGCACGCGGGTGGCGACGACTGGAGCGCCGTGAGCGAGAGCGGACCGATCCCGCAGGGGGCGACCGTGCGCGTGCGGCGGATCGATGGCGTGCGACTTATCGTCGGCCCGGAGGGGTCGCCCTCCGGAAGAAGGGAAAGCTGATGTCTACCGAGCTGGTCACGCTTGCGTTCGTTCTCATCATCGCGCTCCTCATCCTGCGGACGGTGGTCCACATCGTCCCCGAGTACCAGCGCCTCGTCGTGTTCGCGCTGGGCCGCTACCAGAAGACCGCGGGACCGGGACTCGTCCTTCTGCTTCCGCCGCCGATCCAGAGCTCGGTGACCGTGGACCTGCGCGAGTTCAGCGTCGAGATCCCGCAGCAGACCTGCATCACGAAAGACAACGCGACGATCTCGATCGACTTCCTCATCTTCCAGCAGGTCGTCGAGGCCGCGGACTCCGTGATCAAGGTCCAGAACTTCCGCCAGCAGGTGCAGCAGATCGCCTCGACCACGCTCCGCGCGGTCATCGGCGATCTCGTGCTGGACGACGCGTTCGCCAAGCGCGAGCAGATGAACGAGGTCCTTCGGGTCAAGCTCGACGACGAGACCCATCGCTGGGGCGTCAAGGTGAACCGGGTCGAGATCCGCGAGATCGTGCCGCCGCGCGAGATCCAGGAGGCCATGACCAGGCAGATGACCGCCGAGCGGATCCGGCGCGCGTCGGTCACCGAGGCCGAGGGCAAGCGGGCCTCCGCGATCCTCGTGGCCGAGGGTGACAAGCAGTCGAACATCCTTCAGGCCGAAGGCGCCCGCCAGTCGGCCATCCTTCGCGCGGAAGGCTTCGCCCTGGCCCTCGGCAAGATCAACGAGACCGCCATGTCGGCGGACGCCAGGACGATCACGCTCCAGTACTTCGAGGCGCTGAAGGCACTCGGCGCGTCGCCGGCGACGAAATTCATCATCCCGACGGAGTTCAGCGCGCTCGCCGCGCCCCTCGCCGCGATGGCGCGGAGCGCGGCGGAGCCGCCGCTGAAGGGCTAGGGCCGGCGCCCGCGGGAGCGGACGAAGGGAACGCGCCACCGGCCAGGAGGAGCGCTGTCCCCGCGATCCGCTTCCGCGAGCCGGACCGCCATCGGCCGGACGAGCCGCCGCTGACCGAACGGCGAGTAGACGCGCGGCGGGATGTCGCGGAACGGCGCGCGGTGGGCTGCTCGCGCGCCGCCCGCGGACGAAGGGAGGGGGAAGGCGATGGCGATGGCCACGGTGCACCTCGTGACGACGAATTCGCCGGCTCCGAAGACTCCCCTTCGAACAGGCGTTCGGGCATCATAGAACGCGTGTTCCAACTGTCAAGAGGCCCCAGGCGCGCGTGAAATACTCGGTTTTCGTGGAATCGACCGCCCTCGGCGCCGACATCGCCCCGCAGCGTCCGAAGCCGGTCCGGGACCAGGCCGAGCTGCCGAACCACATCCTCGAGCCGGCCTGGCAGGGCACCCGGGTGCTCGTGCGGATCGGGCACGACGGACCGCGGTTCATCGGCTACGACGGTCCGATCGACGGCCCTCGCGAGCTGTACGACGCGATCCAGGCCGAGACGCGCTCGACATCGGCGATCCTCGACGGCGTGCTCGTCACCGACTGGGAGGACGACCGTGACCTGGAGGTCGATCCGTCGGGGAACGCGTTCACCCGCGAGACGCCGCGCCGCCAGATCTTCAGCGCATTCGATCTGCTGGAGGTCGACGGCGAGCCATTGCTCGAGGTGCCGCTGCTCGAGCGCAAGCGGCACCTCGAAGGTCTCGTGACGCCGAGCCCGAATGTGCGGCTCACCGCGTACGTCACCCGGGGCCTCCGCGCGTGGCGCGAGACGCTCACCGGTCTCGGCTTCAGACGGGTCGTGCTGAAGAATTGGAACAGCCCATACTCGCCGGGCACGACGGCGAGCTCGTGGCTGGTCGTGGACAAGCTCAACCCACCGAAGCTGAAATAGGCAAGGAGAGTGCGCGCATGACGTCCGCAGCCGTCATCGACCACACCCAGCGGGATCCGTGGGAGGTCGCGACCGAGCAGTTCGACACCGCGGCCGACAAGCTCCACCTCGATCCGAACATGCGCGGCATCCTCCGGGAGTGCCAGCGCGAGCTCACCGTGCACTTCCCGGTGCGGATGCACGACGGCGCGGTGAAGGTCTTCACCGGCTACCGGGTGCAGCACAACACCTCGCGCGGACCCGGGAAGGGTGGCATTCGGTATCACCCGAGCGCGTCGCTGGGCGAGGTCAAGGCCCTCGCGATGTGGATGACGTGGAAGTGCGCGGTCGTCGGGATCCCCTACGGCGGGGCGAAGGGCGCGGTCATCTGCGATCCCAAGACGATGACCATGCAGCAGCTCGAGACGCTGACCCGCCGCTACACCACGGAGATCGCGCTGCTCATCGGGCCGGAACGCGATATCCCGGCGCCCGACGTGAACACGAACGCGCAGACGATGGCCTGGATCATGGACACCTACTCGATGCACGCGGGCCACACGGTCCCCGCGGTGGTCACCGGCAAGCCGCTGTCGATCGGCGGAAGCGAAGGACGCAACGAGGCGACCGCTCGCGGCGCCGTCTACACGATCATCGAGGCGTCCAAGCACCTCGGCATGGACCTCGAAGGGGCGCGCGTCGTGGTCCAGGGCTTCGGGAACGCCGGCTCGTTCTCGGCCAAGCTCATGGCCGAGCTGGGGGCCGTCATCGTGGGCCTCTCCGACACCCAGGGCGGGATCCACAACCCGAAGGGCCTCGACCCGAACAAGGTCGATGCGTACAAGCGCGAGACGGGAAGCGTCGTCGGATTCCCGGGCTCGGAGAAGGTGAGCAACAGCCAGCTCATCGAGCTCGACTGCGACATCCTCATCCCGGCGGCCATCGAGAACCAGATCGGCGAGCACAACGCGCCGCTGATCAAGGCCAAGGTCGTCGCGGAGGCCGCGAATGGCCCGACGAGTCCCGAGGCCGACCGGATCCTCTTCGACAAGGGCGTGTTCATGATCCCGGACATCCTCTGCAACGCCGGCGGGGTCACGGTCTCGTACTTCGAGTGGGTCCAGGATCTCCAGAACCTGTTCTGGCGCGAGGCGACGATCAACGCCCGGCTGAAAGAGGTCATGGTGCGGTCCTTCAACGACGTCCTGCAGATGTCCCTGAAGCACAAGGTGCACATGCGGACGGCGGCGTACATGGTCGCCGTGGCTCGCGTCGCGGAGGCCACGCTCACCCGCGGCATCTACCCGTAGAGGCGCGCCGTCCCGGCGGAGCCGGGGCGGCCTAGATCGGCGACCTGGTGCAAGAGCTCATCGCGGTCGACCTGGAGACGACGGGATTCGATCCGGAGACGGATCGGATCATCGAGATCGGCGCCGTGCGCGTCCGGCTGACGCCCGAAGGCGCAGAGCCGGGCGAGCGCTTCAGCACGTTCGTCGATCCGGGCCGCGACATCGGGTCGACGATCTCCCGGCTCACCGGGATCCGCGACGCGGATCTCGTCGGTGCCGCGCCGGTCGAGGATGCGGTCGCGCGGTTTGCCGCATTCGCCGGTGACGCGGTCTTCGTGGGCCACAACGTCGGTTTCGACCTCGCCTTCCTCGAGCGCCACGGGTTCAGGCCCGGCGCGCAGCGCCTGGACACCGCCGATCTCGCCTCGATGCTCGTGCCGACCGCGCCCTCGTACGCCCTGCAGCGGCTCGCGGCGGACGACGGCATCGTGCCGGCCGCCGCGCACCGCGCCCTCGACGACGCCCTCACCTGCGCGGCCGTGCTCGGCGCCCTGGCCGCCCGGGCCCGAGCGCTGCCGCCCGCGCTCCTCGAGGAGGCCCGGGCCTACGCCGAGATCCTCGGCCCCGCCGCGGAGCGGTTCTTCAGCGACGCGCTGAGCCAGTCCCTCGTGCACGCGTGGGATGCCGCAGCGGAGGCGGTGCGGCTGGACCCGCGCGTCCGGCCAGGCCGGGCTTCGCCCGCCGAGCCCCACGCAATCGACGTTGCGAGCGCGCTCGCGGTCGATGGGGCGCTCGCGAAGGCCATCGATGGATTCGAGGACCGGCCCGAGCAGCGGCAGCTCGCGATCGAGATCGAGCGGACGATGGCCACCGGCGGCGTGCTCGTCGCCGAGGCCGGCACCGGAGTGGGGAAGTCGATCGCCTACGGGCTGCCGGCCCTGGCCCGCGCGCTGGCCGGCGAGCGCGTGGTCGTGAGCACGCACACCCTCCCGCTCCAGGACCAGCTCGTGCGCAAGGATTTTCCCGACCTGCAGCAGGCACTCGGTACCGCGGTGCGCGTCGCGGTGCTGAAGGGCCGTTCGAACTACCTCTGCCCCCGGCGCTGGCAGCTGTTCCGCACCCAGGTCAACACGCGCGAGGAGGCGCGCCTCGCGCTGAAGACGCTCATCTGGCGGACGACGACGACGAGTGGCGATCGCGCGGAGCTCAACCTCCTCGGCGGCGAGAGCGCGCTCTGGCCGCGCGTGTCGGCCGACGACGAGACCTGCACCAGCCGGCGGTGCGCCGCGACGCGCGGCGGGTGCTACCTCGAGCGTGCCCGGAGCGCCGCGGCGGAGTCCGGCGTCGTCGTCGTGAACCACGCGCTCCTGCTGCACGACGCACGGGCCGGCGGGACGCTCCTGCCGGACGCGGAGCACGTCGTCGTGGACGAGGCCCACCGTCTGGAGGACGTCGCGTCGGACGCATTCGGGTTCAAGCTCGAGACGTGGCGGACCCGGCGCGATCTCGATCGCGTCGGCCACTCGCCGCTGGTCGTGTCGGCGCTGAAGGACCCTGACCCCTCGCGCGTCGAGGCGGCCCAGACGCTGCGCGACGAGGTCGTGCGGGCGACGATCACGTCCGACGAGACCTTCGCGGCGCTGGGCGCGCTCCTGCCCGACGGCACCGATCGCCTGCGCATCACCACCGGGCTCCGCGCGAGCGACGATCGCTGGCTGCCGATCGAGCTCGCGGCCGAGCGGATGGCCGACGCGCTCGCGGGGATCCGTGCATCCGGCGACCGGCTCGCCGCGCGCGGCGGCGAGGAGGACGAGGTCACCGAGCACGAGAGCGCGATGAAGGAGCTCATCGGCGAGCAGGGCGCGATCCAGCACGGCATCCATCAGCCGAAGCCCGGCGAGATCGCCTGGCTGGAGCGGACCGGCGACGGGATCGGCCTATACGTCGCGCCGGCCCACGTCGGTGGGGCGATCCGGCGCACGCTCGTGGACCGGCACCGCTCGGTCGTGCTCACGTCGGCCACGCTCGGCGTCGCCGGCACGATGACGTTCACGATGGACCGCCTCGGCGTCAGCGACGTCGCCGGCACGCTCCGGGTCGGATCGCCGTTCGACCACGCGCGGCAGTCGGTCCTCATCGTCCCGTCGGACATCGCGCTCCCGCACGACGAGCACTTCGCCGAGGAGGCCGCGGCCATCATCGGGGACGTCGCGCGGGCGCTCGCCGGCCGCACGCTCGTGCTGTTCACCTCCCACGCGGCGATGCGGGAGGTGCGGGCGCAGCTCGCCGGCCTCGAGGACACCGGTATCGCCGTGCTGACGCAGGGTGTGGACGGGTCGCGGCGCGCGATCCTCGAGCGCTTCGCGGCGGGCGGCGCGGTGCTGCTCGGCACGCAGTCGTTCTGGGAGGGCGTGGATCTCCCGGGCGATCAGCTGCGCTGCGTCGTGATCGCGAAGCTCCCGTTCCCCGTGCCGGACGACCCGCTGATCCAGGGCCGCTCCGAGCGGTACGACGATCCCTTCCGCGAGTACCAGCTGCCGCTCGCGGCGCTCAGGCTTCGCCAGGGCTACGGGCGGCTCATCCGCACGAAGACCGATCGCGGCGCGGTGGTCCTGCTGGACCGGCGGGTCATCCTCCAGGACTACGGCCCGACGTTCCTGGCGTCGCTTCCGGCCGTGCGGGTGCACCGGATCCCGAGCGACGGGATCGGGCTGATCGTCGCGGAGCATTGCGCGCGCGGATAATTGGTCGGTGGAACCAAGCTCCGCGAAGCTGATCCGGGCCTGGCTCGAGACCCTGCCGCGCGACACGGCCGAGCGCCTGTTCCTGCTCCTGGACGAGCTGTGCGCCGGGATGGACGTTTCGCGCCACAACCAGTTCGGCTTCCTGCGCCTTCGCGCGGAGTTCGAGACGTCCGGAGAGCTGTTCGGCTGCACGATCGCCGAGCTGCGCGACGCGATCGGGGCGACGCTCGGCGACGTGTCCGGGCTGCGTCCGGACCGGCCGGCGAGCCCGCTCGAGGAGCTCCGGACCGAGGTCGAATCGCACGGACATCCTGACTTCCGCTAGGCGGAAGGAGGACGTATCCGGTCGGTCTCCGAACGAACGACCACCCGTAATAGGCCGAGCGGGGGGCTTGTCGGAGGGTCGAGCCTTCCTAAACTTCGACGTGGTGGTGGACGTCCGGTCTGCCGAGTCTAGGAAGAAAGGAGTCCCCTACATGCTCGAATTCCTCCGTGACGACGAAGGCCAGGGTCTTGTCGAATACGCACTCATCATTGCCGTTATCGCCATCGCGGTCATCGTCGCCATGATCTTCCTCCGTGGCCAGCTCCAGAACATCTTCAGCAACATCGGCAACAACCTCACCTAAAGACCCCTTCGACGTCGGCAGAGAGCCCGGGCTTCACCGCCCGGGCTCTTTCTTTGCGGCGTTTGGGGCCTGTGTCCGTTCTTGGTACAATTCGTCGTGGATCGGGCTCCGCAAGGTCCCGATACTTCGCACGCTTCGCGAGATCCCTGCGTCGCCCCGCCAGGGTGCGCCGTCGGCCGTGAGGCGGAGGCATCAAGGGAGAACGCGTTGGCCGTCGTCACGATGAAGCAGCTCTTGGAGTCGGGTGTCCACTTCGGACATCAGGCCCGCCGGTGGAACCCGAAGATGAAGCGGTTCATCTTCATGGAGCGCAACGGGATCCACATCATCGATCTCCAGCAGACCCTGGTCCGCGTCGAAGAGGCCTACGCGTTCGTGCGCGACCTCGCGTCCGACGGCGGCCAGATCCTGTTCGTCGGCACGAAGAAGCAGGCCCAGGAGTCCATCGCCGAAGAGGCGAAGCGCGCGAACATGCACTACGTCAACCAGCGCTGGCTCGGCGGGTTCCTCACGAACTTCGTCACGATCCAGAAGCGCATCCAGAAGCTGAACGAGCTCATCGAGCGCAAGGAGCGCGGCGACTTCCTCACCATGCCCAAGAAGGACGCCCAGCGCCTCGAGGACGAGCTCCAGCACCTCGACCGGTACTTCCAGGGCGTGCGCGAGCTGCGCCGCCCGCCGAGCGCGCTCTTCGTCGTCGACCCGCACCGCGAGCACATCGCGGTCGAAGAGGCGCGCCGCCTCGAGATCCCGATCGTCGCGATGGTCGACACCAACTGCGACCCGGATCTCATCGACGTGATCATCCCGGCGAACGACGACGCGATCCGCGCCGTGAAGCTCATCTGCCAGAAGATGGCGGACGCGGTCATCGAGGGCCGCACGCAGCTCGACGCGTCGTCCAAGGAGGCGAGCCCGGAGGACATGGGCTACGCGCCGGCGACGGCCGAGGGCGGGTACGCCGAGGTCGGCACGCCGCGCGCGAAGCGCACCCCGCGCGTGTACGAGCCCGAAGAGGACGAGTACCCGATCGGCGGGTACGAGGAGGAGCCGGCCGCCGAGGCCGGTGAGGTCGCGCCCGCCGGCGACGAGGCGATCGCCGCTCCGGCGGCGGAGGCTGCAGGGACCACGGAGGAGAAGTAGCAGATGGCATCGGCAACCGACGTCCAGCGGCTCCGTACGGAGACCGGCGCGGGCGTGATGGACAGCAAGAAGGCCCTCGACGCCGCCAAGGGCGACTTCGAGAAGGCCAAGACGATCCTCAAGGAGAAGGGGCTCGCGTCGGCCGCGAAGCGCGGCGATCGCGAGACGCGCGAAGGCGTCGTCGAGGCGTACATCCACAGCGGCGGCCGGATCGGCGCGCTCGTGGAGCTCTCGAGCGAGACGGACTTCGTCGCCCGCAATCCGGAATTCCGCGAGCTGGCGAAGGCGATCGCGATGCAGGTCGCCGCGATGTCGCCGAAGCACGTGAGCTGGGAGCTCCTGAAGGACGACGAGATCAAGGCCCTGCTCGAGGAGCACGGTGACGAGAAGACCGCGAAGGCGGCCGCGGTGCTGATGCACCAGCCGTACATCAAGGAGCAGTCGAAGACGATCGGCGACCTGGTGACGCAGCTCGCGGCGGCGACCGGAGAGAACATCAAGGTCAGCCGGATCGCCCGCTTCGAGCTCGGTAAGGCCACGTGACCGCGACCCCGAAGTACCACCGGGTGCTGCTGAAGCTCTCCGGGGAGGCCCTCCTCGGCGACCGCCAGTTCGGGATCTCGCCGCAGTACACCGCCTATCTCGCGGAGGAGATCCGCAAGGTCCAATCGCTCGGCGTGCAGGTCGCGGTCGTCCTCGGCGGCGGCAACTGGCTGCGCGGCGCGGACGCCGCGGAGCACGGGATCGACCGCGCGACGGCGGATTACATGGGCATGCTCGCGATGGTCATCAACGCGCTCGCCCTTCGGTCGCAGCTCGAAGCCGCCGGGCTCGAGGCTCGCGTCCAGACCGCGCTCACGATCAACGAGGTCGCCGAGCCGTACATCCGCCTCAAGGCCATCAGCCACCTCCAGAAGGGCCGCGTGGTGATCTTCGCGGCCGGCACGGGGAACCCGTTCTTCACGAGCGACACCGCGGCCGCGCTCCGCTCCGCGGAGATCGACGCCGAGGTGATCCTGATGGGGAAGAACAAGGTGGACGGGGTCTACTCGAGCGATCCGCGGAAGGACAAGAACGCCCGGAAGTACGACGACCTCGCCTACCGCGAGCTGCTCGAGAAGCGGCTCGGGATCATGGATGCCACGGCCGCCGCGCTGGCCGAGGATCGCAACATGCCCACGATCGTCTTCGACGTGAGCGAGAAGGACGCGATGCTGCGGGCGGTGCTCGGCGAGCACGTCGGCACGCTCGTGCACGCGGGCTAGCGGTGGCGCTCGAGGAGGTCCTCGCCCAGACCGAGGCCCGGATGAAGAAGGCGATCGAAGCCGTCCGCAAGGACGCGCAGTCGGTGCGCACCGGCCGCGCCACGCCGTCGCTGGTGGAGTCGCTCGAGGTCGACGCGTACGGCACGCCGACGCCGCTCATCTCGCTCGCCGCGATCAGCGCGCCGGAGCCGCGGCTCATCGTCATCCAGCCATGGGACAAGAGCCTGATCAAGGCCATCGAGAAGGCGATCATCGGGAGCGACCTCGGCCTGACCCCGAGCAACGACGGCGCGCTCATCCGGCTCTCGATCCCGGCCCTGACCGAGGAGCGCCGCAAGGACCTGGTGAAGCAGCTGCACAAGAAGGTGGAGGAAGGCCGGGTCGAGATCCGCACGCTCCGCCGTCACGCCCAGGACGAGCTCCGCACGAAGTCCAAGGGCGCCGGGATCTCGGCGGACGACGAGAAGCGCCTCGAGACCCAGCTCCAGAAGCTCACCGATCTCTACATCCAGGCGGCCGACGAGGTCGGCCACGCCAAAGAGAAGGAGATCCTGGCGGTTTAGCCGGTGACCTCCAACGACGCCGTCCCACGGCACATCGCGATCGTCATGGATGGCAATCGCCGTTGGGCGCGCGGCCGGCGGCTGCCGGTCATCGCGGGACATCGCCAGGGCGTCGAGACGATCCGCCGCACGGTGCGCGCGGCGCGCGACCGCGGCGTCGAGTACGTGACGCTCTACAGCTTCTCGACCGAGAACTGGAAGCGCGACCCGGACGAGGTCGGCGGGCTCATGCGGCTCCTCGAAGAGACGATCCGTCGCGAGACGCCGACCCTCGTGACGGACGGCGTGCGGCTGCGCATCATCGGCAGGCTCGAGGAGCTCTCGGACGGCGTGCGGCGCGCGATGGACGAATCCGCGCGCGCGACCGATGCCGGGAAGAACGGAACGATGACGATCGCGTTCAACTACGGCGGCCGCGCGGAGATCGTCGACGCCGTGAAGCGGATCGTGACCGAGGGCCTCGCCGCGGACGAGGTCGACGAGCGGGCCATCGCCGCGCGGCTGTACGCGCCCGAGCATCCGGATCCCGACCTCCTCATCCGCACCGGCGGCGAGCTGCGGGTCTCCAATTTCCTGCTCTGGGAGGTCGCCTACGCCGAGATGTGGGCCACCGACGTGCTCTGGCCGGACTTCGCCGTCGAGCATCTCGACGCGGCACTCGCCTCGTACGCCCGGCGCGAGCGGCGGTTCGGCCGCTGAAGGATCTCCCGCGCCGCACGGTCACCGGGCTCGCCTACGCCGCCGTCGTGCTCGCCGCCGCGTTCGGTCCGTCGCTCGTCTTCATCGCGCTCGTCGGGGTGGCCGGCGGGATCGCGCTGGCCGAGCTCTGGGCCCTGCGCCGCGCCGGCCTCGCCGCGGCCGCCGAGCTCGTCGTCCTCCTCGCCGGCCTCGCGGCGCTGACGTACCTCCACGCCATCGGCGACGCCGGTGCGGCGCACGCGGTGGCCAAAGGGCTGCCGGTCTGGCTGCTCCTCGCGATCGGCGCGACCTGGGCCGCCGACGTCGGCGCGTACGTCGTGGGCTCGCTGGCCGGGCGGCGCGCGATCGCGCCGCGGATCAGCCCCGGCAAGACCTGGGAGGGGACGTTCGGGGGCTTCGGTGCGGCCGCGCTCGCGGTCCTCGGCGTCTCGGCGCTGTTCGGTCTCGGCAGGCCGGAGGCCGCGGTCGCGGCGATCACGATCGGCCCGATCGCGTTCGCCGGTGACCTCCTCGAGAGCTGGGTGAAGCGCCGCGCGGGCGTGAAGGACTCCGGGACCCTGTTCCCCGGACACGGCGGGATGCTCGATCGCATCGATTCGCTCGTCGCGGTCGCTCCGCTCGTGGCCGCGCTGACCCTGGCCGGTCTGGGATGATGGATCGATGAACGCACCGACGCGCGTCGCGATCCTCGGAGCGACCGGCTCCATCGGGCAGCAGGCCCTCGAGGTCATCGCCGCGAACCCGGACCGGCTGATCGTCACGGCGCTCTCGGCCCATTCGCGCGACGAGGCGCTGAAGCGCCTCGCTGCCACGCTGCACGTGCGTCGCGTCGCGACGGGCGGCGACGATCTCACGGCCCTCGCGACCGCCGACGACGTCGACCTCGTGCTGGTCGCCACGCCGGGCATCGCCGGCCTGAAGCCGACGCTGGCGGCGCTCGCCGCCGGCAAGGACGTGGCCCTGGCGAACAAGGAGGTCCTCGTCGTCGGCGGGCACCTCGTCCGGGCCGCGAGCGGCGGGGCGGGGAAGCGGCTCCGGCCGGTCGACAGCGAGCACTGCGCGTTGTGGCAGTGCCTCGACGGCGTCGACCCGGCCCGGGTGCGCCGGGTGGCGATCACCGCCTCCGGCGGCCCCTTCCGCGAGCGGGCCGCCGGCACCTTCGCGTCGATCACGGCGGCGGAGGCGCTCCGACACCCGACGTGGCGGATGGGTCCGAAGGTCACGATCGATTCGGCGACGCTCACGAACAAGGGCTACGAAGTGGTCGAGGCCCACTGGCTGTACGGCATCGAGTACGACCGCATCGAGGTCGTGCTGCATCCCGAGAGCGTGGTCCACGCGATGGTCGAGCTCGTCGACGGCAGCGTGGTCGCCCAGATCGCCGAGCCGGACATGCGCCTGCCGATCCAGTACGCGTTGCTGTGGGAGCATCGACCGTCGCCGGCCACACGCTTCGACTGGACCCGCACGCGTGCGCTGCATTTCGGCCCGGTCGACCTCGAGCGCTATCCCTGCTTCTCGCACGTGCTCGCGACGGCGCGCGCGGGCGATCAGGGCGCGATGGTCGGGCTGTCGGCGGCGGACGAGGTCGCGGTCGCGCGCTTCCTCGCGGGCGAGATCGGATTCACCGAGATCCCGGCGCTGCTTCGGCGCGGGGCCGAGCTCGGCAGCGGCGCGGGCAAGGCGGCTACCGTGGAGGACATCGTGCGTATCGACGAACGCGTCCGGCGCGAGCTGCAGCCCGCGGGGGCCCGGGCATGACCGGGCTGCTCTCGATCTTCACCGACATCCGGACGCTCGTGCTGTTCATCGCGACGTTCACGCTGATCGTCGCGGTCCACGAGTTCGGGCACTTCGCCGCCGCGCGCCTCCTCGGGATGAGGGTTCTGGAGTTCGCGTTCGGCTTCCCGCCGCGGGTCTTCGGCATCAAGCGGGGCGAGACCGAGTACACGCTCAACTGGATCCCGTTCGGCGGGTTCGTCCGGATCCTCGGGCAGGACGACTTCTCGATCAAGCAGCAGGGAACGGGTGATCCGCGGTCGTTCACCTCGAAGCCGTGGTGGGCCCAGGCGATCGTCCTCGCCGCCGGCGTCTTCATGAACTTCGTGCTCGCGATCTTCATCCTCACGATCGCGTTCGCGACGGGCACGACGGCGCCCACCGGAGAGGTGCGGGTGTTCGACGTGCGTCCGGGGTCACCCGCGGCGGCCGCGGGCCTGCAGGTCGGCGACATCGTCGTCGACGTGGATGGGACGCCCATCCACACCGCCCGCGCGATGGTCACCATCACCGCGAAGGCCGCGCAGAAGCAGCAGGAGATCACCATCAACGTCCAGCGCAACGGGCAGCAGCTGCCGCCGATCAAGGCGACGCCGCGGGCGGAGCCGCCCGAGGGCGAGGGGCCCCTCGGCGTGCAGCTCGAGGAGGTCCAGGCGCCGATCTCGGTGCCGCCGACCCAGGCGTTCACCCAGGCCGTGAGTCTCACCGGCGACGTGGTCGGCCAGATCGCGGGCCTGCCCGGCCAGCTGCTGGCCCAGCGCGCGGCGCCCGCGGGGGGCGCCCCGGTGGTCGGCGGGCCGATCGAGATCTTCCGCGTGACCGGCCAGGTGGCCCAGTTCGGGATCCCGACGTTCCTCAAGCTCGTCGGCGTGCTGTCGGTGAACCTCGGCGTCATCAACATCATCCCGTTCCCGGGCCTCGATGGCGGACGGCTGTTCTTCGTGCTGCTCGGCGCGCTGCTGCGCCGCAGGCTGTCGCCGCAGGTCGAGGCCGCCATCCATGCGGTGGGCTTCGTGCTGCTCCTCGGCCTGCTCGTGATCGTCAGCATCTCCGACATCCGCCGCGCGATCGGTGGGTGACGGCGAACGTCGCTGAGTTGACGGTCGCGGTGCCGCCGGGCTGGGCTAGGCTCGGCCGCCGGTGAGCGAAGCGGTCGTGGACGTCCGGGCCCTCGAGAAGATCTACAAAGTGCACGAGCGGTCGACCGGGATCGGCGCGACGGTCGGCTCGCTGTTCAGGCGCACGTGGAAGGACGTGCCCGCGGTCGCGCGGATCGACTTCAGCATCGCGTCCGGCGAGGTCGTCGGATTCCTTGGGCCGAATGGCGCCGGCAAGACGACCACCCTGAAGATGCTCTCCGGCCTGCTCTACCCCACGGGCGGCGACGCGACCGTGCTCGGCTACACGCCGTGGAAGCGCGACTACGCGTTCCTGCGCCGGATCGCGCTGCTCATGGGGAACCGCACCCAGCTGGTCTGGGACATCCCCGCGGCCGATTCGTTCCTCGTGCTGAAGCAGATCTACGGCGTGGAGGACGGGGACTTCAGGCGCCGCCTCGACGAGCTCGTCGAGCTCCTCGAGCTCCAACCGCTCATCCACAAGCCGGTGCGGCAGCTGTCGCTGGGGGAGCGGATGAAGGTCGAGTTCGCGGCCGGGCTGCTGCACGGACCGGACGTGGTGTTCCTGGACGAGCCCACGCTCGGGCTCGACGTCTCGATGCAGGCCCGCATCCGGACCTTCGTCGCCGAGCTCAACAAGCGCACCGGGGCGACGATCCTCCTCACCAGCCACTACATGGACGACATCGTCGCGCTGTGCAAGCGCGTCATCGTGATCCACCACGGCAAGATCCTGTACGACGGCGGGCTCGCCGATCTCGCGGAGCGCATGGCGCCGTACAAGGTCGTCGGCGCGACGTTGCGCGATGGCGCCGCGGAGACCGACCTCTCCCGCTACGGCGAGCTCATGTCCAAGGATGACGCGGGCCGGGTGAAGCTGAAGGTCCCGCGCGCGGAGGCGCCGGCGCGCACGGCACGCCTCGTCGCGGACCTGGGCGACGCGATCGCCGACCTCTCGCTCGAGGACCCGCCGATCGAGGACGTCATCGACCGCGTGTTCAGCGGAGAGCAGCTGCTCGGCGCGGAGGCCGAGCCGGTCGCGGCCCGATGAGCCTCGTCGCCACGTACCGCGCGCTGTTCCTCGCGTCGTTCCAGTCGTTCGCGGCGTACCGGATCCAGTCGCTGCTCTGGATGCTGTTCGCGATCGTGCGCCCGGTCATCTTCCTGGCCGCCTGGGTGGCCGTGGCGACCGCGCAGGGCGGCACCGTCGGCGGGTACACGATCGGGGACTTCGCGGCGTACTACGTGTGCCTCACGTTCGTGAACCAGCTCGTGCTCGCGTGGAACTCGCAGGAGTTCGAGTGGGAGGTCAACCAGGGCCGGTTGTCGGCGAAGCTGCTGCGACCGCTGCACCCGCTCCACTACGCGGTCGTCGACAACGTCGTGTTCAAGGCATCGACGCTGCCCGTGCTCGTGGTCATCCTCATCCTGATCTCGATCTCGTTCGACGCGCGATACGAGACGCAGCCGTGGCACGTCCTGGTCTTCATCCCGAGCGTGCTCCTGGCCGCGGGCCTCACCTTCTTCTTCAACTGGATCATCGCGTCGCTCGCGTTCTGGGCGACGCGGATGAACACGGCGAACACGCTGTGGAACCGCGCGTCGTTCGTGTTCGCCGGTCAGATCGCGCCGATCTCGCTCATGCCCGGCTGGCTGCAGGCGATCTCCTACGCCCTCCCGTTCTGGTACATGCAGGGTGCGCCGACCGAGATCCTGCGCGGCGGCGTCACGCCGGAGCGTGCGCTGTTCATCCTCGCGGGCCAGGCCGCGTGGCTGGCGGTGTGCTTCGTCGCGTTCCAGGTCATCTGGCGGCGCGGCGTGCGGGCGTACTCGGCGGTGGGCGCGTGATCCGCTACGCCCGCATCGCGCGCACGTTCCTCGGGGCGGAGGTCAAGAACGAGCTCGCGTACCGCCTGAACTTCTTCCTCGGCATCCTCGAGATGGTTCTCGTCATCGGTACGAGCATCGGCGCGGTCCTCGTGCTGTTCACCCAGACGGCGTCGCTGAACGGCTGGAGCCTGCCGCAGATGATCGCGCTGACCGGCGTGTACTACCTCGTCCAGGGCGGCGTGAACGTCGTCTTCGCGCCGTCGTTCGAGAAGCTCATGGAGCACGTCCGGCTCGGCACCCTGGACTTCACGCTCCTGAAGCCGGCGAACACCCAATTCCTGGTGAGCACCCGCCACTTCCGGGTCGTTCGGCTGGTCGACCTGCTGTTCGGGGCGAGCGTCGTCATCGTGGGCCTCGTCATGCTCGGCTCGGTCGTGACGCCATGGTCGGTGGTGACGTTCCTCATCACCCTGGCCTGCGGCGTCGCCTGCGTCTACGCGCTCCTCCTCTCGCTTGTCACGCTCGCGTTCTGGTTCGTGCGGGTCGACAACATCCTCGCGATCTTCTGGGCCTTCACCGACGCCGGGCGGTTCCCGATCGACCTCTACCCCGGGTGGCTCCGGCTCACCCTCGCCACGATCGTGCCGATCGGCATCGCCGTCACCGTGCCGGCCGAGGCGATCTCGGGACGCATGTCCCTCGAGACGTTCCTCGGGATGCTCGCGGGCACCGCGTTCTCCGTTGGATTCGCCTCGTGGTTCTGGCGGCGCGGCCTGAAGTCGTACACCGGGGCGAGCGCGTAGTCATCCGTCTCATTCCGAGCCCCGACTCGACGACCACGCAGCCGGCCGGTCAATAAACTCGGTGGCGATGGACGGAGACTGGAACCGACACCTCATCGCCGAGTTCCATCTGAAGCATGGCAGGGGCATCGGTCACTTCGGCGACCGGCTGCTGCTGCTCGCGACCAAAGGAGCGAAGAGCGGCCGCGCGCAGCTGGTGCCGCTCGCCTTCCACCGCGACGGCGACCGCTACGTCATCGCGGCCTCGAAGAGCGGCGCGCCGACGAACCCCGACTGGTACCGCAACCTCGTGAAGCACAGGCGCGCGACCGTCGAGGTCGGCGACGACCACTTCGAGGTCGACGCCACGCCGATCGCGGACGGACCTGAGCGCGATCGTCTGTACGAGGCGCATGCGGCGCTGATGCCGGGCTTCCGGGACTACGTCAGGAAGACGCAGCGCGTCATTCCCGTGGTCGTGCTGGAGCGCGTCGCGCCTGCGTGGAAGCCCCGTTGATCGGCGGTGCGCTCATGCGGCGTGCGCCCCGACGGCGCCGAGCGGTCGGCCGCCGGGCGTCCGTCACCATGATCCGGCGAACGCGCGGGGAGGAGCCGAGATGTTCAAGGTCCAGACGCCCGAGGGCGTCACCGAGTACGCGGGGCCGACCGATCGCTACGAGGTGACGGACGGCGTCGTGAAGATCTACGCCTACAGCGCGAAGAAGCCGGCGCTCGTGGTGCTGCCGCTGCACTTCGTCATTCGGATCGAGGATTTCGACCTGACGCCGTCGCCCTAGGGGGAGACGTGGAAGGACGCCACGATCGCCCGGAGGTCCGCGTCGGTCGCGGCTGACGGCTTCCACTGCGGCGCGTCGACCT
>JAXDLF010000272.1:0-3665 GCA_034666765.1 Chloroflexota bacterium | reverse complement strand
GCCACGCGGCCGCTGCCCGGCCCGGACCGTCCGGCTGCTGGACGTAGAGGGGCTGGAGCGCGCCGCTGCACCAGTAGGCCCCCAGGAGCAGCACCACGATGGCCCCGCCGAGGCCCAGCCGCCGGGGTCGCTCCAGCCGGCGGAAGGCGGCCTCGAGCAGCAGGGCGAAGTTCAGGGCCAAGAACGGGACCGCGAAGAGGATGTAGAAGCCGAAGGTGATGCCGCCGCGGGCCAGGTAGAGGCACGGGATGGCCCCCAGGGCGCTGACGACGAGCAGGCGGCGGTCGCGAAGGCCACGGACGGCGTTGGCGACGATGGCCGCCCCGCCGAGCGCGAGGAGCGCCGCGTCCTTCCAGAGCCAGTCGGTGCGGAGGTACCAGAAGAAGTCGTTGTCGAGGCTGAACAGACCGCCACCCGGGCGGCTGAGCTGCCAGGCCAGCGTGCTCAGCAACGACGGCCGGGCGGTGAGGGTGTTCGGCTCGACGTACGGAAGATACGGATCCTTCGCCGGCCACAGCTCCCCGCGCGCGAGCGCGTACGCGGGATAGGGGAGCACCGCGAGTGCGGCCGCACCGCTCCAGGCGAGCGCGCCGGTCCAGCCGTGCCGGCGCCACGAGATGACCAGCAGCACGGGCGCGACGAGCACGGCCACTTCCTTCGAGAGGACCGCGACGCCGAACGCGATGCCGCTGAGCGCGAGCCACGCGCGCGATCGCGCATCCAGCGCGAGCACGAGGCTCGCGAGCAGCCAGAACAGCATGATGTTGTCGAGCAGCACCATTCGCTGATAGAAGACCGCGAGCGGCGAGACGCTGAAGACGATCACCGCGAGCGTCGCGGCCACCGAGGATGCGCCCAGGAGGCGCGCCGCGCGATACAGCAGCAGCGCGCTCCCGACGTGGAACAGGAGCATGAGGACGCGGCCGGTGTCGATCGGCGTTCCGAACGCGTTCGCTCCGCCGGTCAGGACGTAGAAGAGCGCGAGCTGGATCCAGCCGCCCGGAGCGTGGTCGTAGCTGTACACGTACGGAGACATCGCGCCGGTCTGCAGCCAAGCGAGGGCCTGGCTGGCGTAGATCCCTTCGTCGTCGGCGATCGTGAAGGCCGGGTAGGCCGACATGTTGAGCGCGTGCGGGGCCGCCGCGATCAGGACGAGGGCGACCACCAGGAGGGCCCTGCGGGGCACGCTGACGGCCCGAACGCCGAGCCGGGGCAAGACGAATCCGGGCTGGATCGCACGCGGAATGAGCACGCTCGTGGGAGATGCAAGGAGGGTGCCGCCACCGGCGTGGCTCGAGGAGCTAGGACCGTCTTTCCTCGCGATCCGCGTCGTCGAAGTGTTTCTTGAGCTCACTTGACGTGATCCGCGTGTAGCGCCGGGTGGTCTGCGGGCTCGCATGTCCCGCGAGCTCCTGAGCGGCGAGGAGACCGGAATGCCGCGCCATGATCGTCAGGCGGCCATGCCGGAACCAATGGGGCGAGAAGTGCTCGGGCAGGCCCGCCCGCAGGGCGAGATGCGACACGATCGTCTCGACCTGACGCGGACTCAGGGGATACACGCCCTTCGTCGGTCGTTTCTGCCCGGTCTTCGGGTCACGCACATTGCGGACCGACTGGCTCGAGATGAAGACGTGCGGGGACTCGTCACGCCGCGTGTTGAGGTACCGCTGGAGCCAGTCGGCGGCCTCGTCGGTCAAGAACGTGCCGCGAGCCTTCTTGCCCTTACCGATGACCTCGACCTCGCGGGTCTTGAGGTTCACCCGACGGCGCGTCAGGCCGCAGAGCTCTGACAGACGGCACCCGGTTGCGAAGAGGACCTCCAACAAGGCTCGGTCCCGCAGCCTGTGGGCCGAGTCCTTGGGGATGGCATCGACGAGAAGCTGAAACTCATGGACCTCGAGATGCCGCGTTGTCTGATCGCCGACCTTCGCCAGCACGACCGTGTCCGGCGCCGGCACGTCCAAACCCATGACCGTGACGCCGTGCCGGAGCAGGCCACGGAGAGCCGATCCGTAGACGTTCCGAGTCGCGAGGGCCAACGGGGTGCCGTCCGGGTTGTGCCGTCGTGACAGATCCAGCTGGTACGCGCCGATGAGCTTGCGGTCGATCTTGGACGCCGGACTCGACTCCGAGACCTGATGGCGCGCCGCGAAACGCTCGAAGTCGTCGAGCGACCCGACGTACTTACGCACGGTGTGCTCGGACCGGCCCGCCAGGAGCAGCCGCTGCACATAGTCGTCACGGAGCTCGCCGACGGTCGCCACTTACCTAAGGTCTCGTGAAACCATCATTATCCGCTACGTTGCCATACCGTCCCAACCCATGTCAAGGACCCATTCCCCGCGCGGGCTTCGCGGCACGGACCACCCGGAGGGGTCACGGGAGCTGGATCAGATACCACCTCGTTCCGAATTGCTGCAACCGGACGACCAAGATCTGACCAACCCCGCATTGCGGTCGCGAGCCCTTGTCCGTTTCAGGGCGGCCGCTGTCAGGACCTGGCGCCGAAGTCGACGTCCTTCGTCTCGACCGTGCCGGCCGTCCGCCCCGGAGCCGTCTGGTATTTCCAGTAGAGGTTCGTGTGCGCGATGACCTTGTCCGGCGGCGGCGCCCCCCATGCCGTCTGGTCCTCGGTCGTATGGGCGTCACCGACAAGTGTCGCGTCGTAGCCGCGGGCGAACGCGCCGTGAAGCGTCGAGCGGACGCACGCATCGGTCTGTGCGCCGACGACGACGAGTCGCCCGACTCCAAGGCCCGAGAGCACGGTCTCGAGGTTCGTGTCCTCGAACGAGTCTCCGTAGGTCTTCTCGACGAGCGGCTCGGAGGCGGCCGGCTTCAGCTCGGGAACGATCCGCCAGTTGTCGCTGCCCTTGGCAAGACCATCATCGGAGTGCTGGACCCACACAACGGGAATCCGTTCCCGCCGCGCCTTCTCGACAAGGCTGCCGACGTTCGCGACCACCGCGTCACGCGCGTGGGCCCCCGCGACGACGCCGTTCTGCACATCGATCACGACCAGCGCGGTGTTCGGCCGGTCCTTGAGTGTGGTCATGGTCTCCCTTTACTCACGCTGGGCTGCGGTGTCCACTCACGATAGACCTACCAACCGACTTGACGGTGCTCCCTCAATGCGAGGCGTGCACTTCTTCACGGCCGAAGCCTGACCCCTCAGCCGCCGGTCACGTCCCGCCGCAGGAACGTCAGGTATGCGATCGTCAGGGCGGGCAGGCCGTAGGCGGCGCTCACCCATAGGCCGCGCACGATCGGCAGCCAGTCGGTCGGCACGCGGAAGAAGCCCTGCCAGGCCGAGAGCTGGGTCGAGAGCAGGTACGGCTGCGTGCCCGACAGGCCGGGCAGGATGCCGATTAGCTGCATCAGCAGCGCGAACATCAGCGTGCCCACCACCGCCGCTGCGCTGTTTCGGGTCAGCGCCGAGAGGCAGAGGCCGAAGCAGGCGATGGCCAGGATCGGCACCAGGTAGACGAGGAAGCTGGCCGCCACCAGCACCAGCGCCCGGCTCGCTGAGACGGGCTGGCCGGACAGGTCGGTGAGCGGGTTGAAGCCCGACTGCAGCGTGCCCGCGACCACCGCCACCACCCCGGTCAGGATCAGCGCCAGCATCGCGTAGGTGGCGGCTGCCAGCGTCTTTCCGGCGAACACGTGGC
>JAXDLF010000271.1:0-4303 GCA_034666765.1 Chloroflexota bacterium | reverse complement strand
GGGTCGGGGTCGGCGTAGCGCTCGGCGCCGGGCTGGTCGAGGGCGACGGCGATGGCGTCGGGGTCGGTGCCGGCGTCGGCAGCGGCGGGCAGCCCTGGGTCCCCTTCGCGAGCACGACGACGCGCGGCGTCGCCGCGCCGCCTCGGGCCTCGATCGTGGCGGTGTCGTGATCGGGCGCGCACACGAGAAGCTGCGAGCCGATCGATGGGTACGGCGCCGCGACCACGCTGCCGGTGTCGGTGCCCGGCCCGCCCACGCGCGTGTCGCCCTGCCGGATCTCCGGCTTCGCCACCGGCTGCGGCGGATCGCCGCTGTCCTTCTCGTTCACCTGGAGCGACAGCGAGAACGGGTGCAGCTTCACCTCGGTGGTCGCGGTGTCGCCGGACCCGGGGTCGAAGCCGCGGGCCTGGACGGCGTACCGGGCGCCGCGCGGGAGATGCTCGAGGACGAAGCTCCCGTCCGGTCCGGCCACGACGGTCCGGGACCCGTAGACGACCTGCGCGCCGGGCAGCGGATCGCCGGTCGACTCGTCGAGGATCCGCCCGCGGGCGGTGACGTCGTTGAACAGGCCGCCGATCAGGGTGACGACGGCGACGAGCAGGACGAGCACGTAGACGTAGCTGCGGTGTCGCATCGGGTACCGCGAATGCTATTTCAATTCGCGATGGAGGAAGGCGAGGACGTGCTCCCGCCAGCCGTCCGGATGGGTAACGAAGGCCTTCACGTGGCCGCAGTCCTTCACCAGCCAGAGCTCGGTGGCAGGATTCGCGCTCGCGTTCTTGAGATCGACCCCGTGGTGCATCGCGACGGTGTGGTCGTTCTCGCACTGGATGAACTGGAACGCGCGCTCGGGATGGGCGCGCACGACGTCGACCGGTACGACCGAATCGATGTCCAGGCCGTACAGGAGCCGGGACGCCAGGACGAGGCCCGGGGTGAAGAACGCCGGTAGGCCCGAGTAGTCGGGACCGACCTCGTTCACCACGACCGGCGCCGAGGCGTAGGCCGAGTCGACGACGACCGGGCCGATCGAGGGATCCCGGCCGACGGTCATGAGCACGCTGCCCCCGCCCATCGACTCGCCGATCGTCGCGATCCGGCTGCGGGGCTGCGCGATCTTCCGCGACGCGAAGTCGATCGCCCCGAGGATGTCGTTCGGCTCGTCCTGCCCGAGGCCCCAGCGCAGCCCATCGCTCTGGCCGTGCCCGCGCATCTCGAACAGCAGCACCGACCAGCCGTCGGCGATGAGGAAGCGCGCGATGCGGCCCGGGTCGAACGAGCTGTCGATGCGGTTCTGGTCCTTGCCGTGCACGAGCACCGCGGCCTTCGTCGCAGCGATGATCCCCGGCGCGGGGAACCACCAGCCCCGCAGCGTCAGGCCGTCGCGGCTCTTGAACGACGCGTCCTCGTACGTCGCCTGCACATAGGCCGGCGTTTTCACCAGCGGGTCGCGCGTGACGCGCGTCACGCCATCGGCGTATTTCCACGACACGCCGAGGTACGCGATCGCGCTCACGAGTACTAGGACCACTAGTACCCGTACCACCATCCGCACGCTCGGACGATAGCCAATCGGGCCTGCAGGAGCCCGCATAACGGCTCGCGGAGGCCGCGCGTTCAGACCTCGTAGCAACCGCCCTAAGGAGGGGAAATGCTCGCCAAGCTGCTTTCGCTGCTGCTCCACGCGAAGTCCGGAGCGATCTCCGGCGTGCTCCTGCTCGGTGCTACCGGTGCGCTCGTGAGCGTGTCCGCCTCGAACGGTGTGACCACGATCACGATCACCGAAGCCTCGCCCAGCCCAAGCTCGTCGGCGCTCGTCGTGAGGCACGAGACCGAGAAGACGAACGAGCCGACCCCGACGCCGTCGACCAGCCCACAGGTCTCATCCAATCAGTCATCGACGACGGCGTGCACCGACGAGCGCGCGGCGCTCGCGACCCAGGTCCAGCGGGTGAACACGGCGTTCGCCACGTTCCACACGGACCTGA
Organism: Chloroflexota bacterium; assembly: GCA_034666765.1. GTDB lineage: Bacteria > Chloroflexota > Limnocylindria > P2-11E > P2-11E > UBA4735. The sequence continues at coordinate 2,315 of JAXDLF010000271.1, read as the reverse complement.
TGAAGCTCCGTGGCCTGCGTGCGCAGTCCACCCTCGAGACCGCGGACGACACGCTCAAGGCCGTCCGTCAGGCCGCGGTGAAGGCGATCCACGCCACCGCGACCCAGTGCGTCAAGAATGACGACGACGAGGACGAGGACCACGACAACGACGAAGACAAGGACGAGGACAACGACAACGATGACGACGACTCGGTCATCGGTACCGCGTCCTTCATGACGATCTCGTTCGTGACCGGCCAGAGCGACGTCGACGAGAACGACGGCGACCACGGCCGTGGCAAGGACGGCGTCGCTCCGGTCACGTTCACCGGCACCGACGCGGCCGCGATCGCCGACCAGGCCATCGCCCTGATGCAGGCCGCGTTCAACACCGCGAACACGGCTCCGGTCACGACCCCGAAGCCGAGCCACTCGCCCGACTTCAAGTCGAACGACAGCAACCAGAAGTTCGACGACAAGGGCGGCTCGGGCCACGACGGCCGGGGCGGCTCGGGCCACCGCGACTAGCGAAGACACCTACTTCCCGTCCCCCCATCGCGAGCACCGGCCCGTCCCGCAGGGGACGGGCCGTTGCATGTGGGCGGCGATACTGCGCACGATGCGGATCGCTGACGCCTTCGGACCGGGGCGGCCGCCGGTGGTCTCGTTCGAGTTCTTCCCGCCGAAGTCGCCCGAGGCCGAGGCCCGGCTGTTCGAGACGGTCGCGCAGCTGGCCCCACTCCGGCCGACGTTCGTGTCCGTCACCTACGGCGCCGGGGGTGCGACCCGCCGGCTCACCCGCGACATCGTCACGCGCATCAAGCGCGATCTCGGGATCGAGGCGATGGCCCATCTGACCTGCCTGGGCCACACCGCCGCCGAGCTCGCCGAGATCCTGGACGGGCTCACCGCGGCCGGCATCGAGAACGTGCTGGCGCTGCGGGGCGACCCGCCGAAAGGCGAGACCACGTTCACGCCCACGGCCGGCGGCTTCGCGCACGGCGCCGAGCTCGCCGCCTTCATCCACGGCCGCTGGGACGTCTGCATCGTCGGCGCCGCCTACCCGGAGAAGCATCAGGAGGCGCCGGATCTGGACACCGACCTGCGGCACCTGCGAGAGAAGGTCGCGAACGGGGCGGAGGTGCTCATCACCCAGCTGTTCTTCGAGGCCCAGACGTACTTCGCGTTCGTGCGGCGGGCGCGCGCGGCGGGGATCGACACGCCGATCGTGCCGGGGATCATGCCGGTCACGAACGTCTCGCAGATCGAGCGCTTCACCAGCCTCTGCGGCGCGTCCATCCCGGCGTCGCTGCGCGACCTGCTCGCGGGCTCCCGCGACGACGACGCGGCGGTGACGGCCATCGGGATCGAGTGGGCCCGCGACCAATGCCGGGCGCTCCTCGAGGGCGGCGCGCCCGGCCTCCACTTCTACACGCTCAACCGGTCCCACTCGACGCGGGAGATCCTGGGGCTGCTGCGGGCCGAGGGCCGGGTCTAGCCACCGCCCCGAGGATCACCAGCGCCAGCCCGACCGCGCACCAGCCGACGAGGGCCGGCGGCGTCGGGCCGTCCGGCCGGACGAGCGACGGGAAGAGCAACCCCGGGTTGGTGCCCCAGTGCTCGTACACGTACGTCCAGAGCTGGCCGGGGTACCCGGTGCGCTGCACGTCGGCCGCGAGGTCGTAGCCGAGCTGGGGCTGGACCGCGTACAGCCCCGCGATCAGCGCCGAGGGGATCGCGAGCCCCGCAACGAGCGCCCAGCCGATGCGGCCCCACGCGGCCACGAGCGCCTCGATCCCGAGCCCGACCAGGACCGCGAGCAGTGGCAGCGGCGCGACGAGATAGCGAGAGCTCGGCATGCCGTCGGCCCACCAGTAGGCGATGTTCGCGATGTACAGGACGAGCAGGCCGCCCGCGATCACCAGCGCGGCCACCTCCGCCCCATGGCCGCGGCGCGCGCGCCGCCAGAGCGGGACCGCGCCGGCGAACGCCAGCAGGTACACGAGGGTGTGGCTCACGAGCCCGAACGTGCGGTCGAAGAGCAGGCCGGCGGCGCCGATCTGGGGGCCGGCGCTCAGGACGGTCTGCTGGTCGCGGATCAGGAAGTACCCGGCGCTCGGCATGAAGTAGCAGCGACCCGAGCCGTCGCCGAACGGGAACATCAGGCAGTCGACGTACGAGATCAATAGGAGGAGGAACGCGAACGGGACCGAGCCGGCGAGGACCCGCCGCACCAGATCCCGGCGCGGGGCAAGGGCGAAGACCGCGATGCACAGGCCGAGGCCGAGCGAGAGGAACCAGCCGCGGGTGGTGAAGATGCCGATGAGGCCCGCG
>JAXDLF010000270.1:0-2628 GCA_034666765.1 Chloroflexota bacterium | reverse complement strand
TCGAGCGCCGTCGGATAGTTCACGCCGCGCCCGAGGTGCAGGAAGTTGCTCGCGGTGTGATAGCGGTACGCCAGCGCCTTGAGCTTGGGCTCCTCGCGCAGCACCGCGTCGATGAGCGTCGGCAGATGGAACGCCTCCGCGAGCAGCTTCGCCGTCTCGGCGTCGGGGACGGTGCCGCGCCGTTGGGCCAGGTAGATCGCGAAGAGGTAGAGGTCGACGATCATCGCCGTGTACGCCTTGGTCGAGGCGACGCTGATCTCCGGGCCGGTGTGCAGGTACACGACGTCGTCGGAGACGCGGCTGGCCTCGCTACCGAGCACGTTCACGAACGTCAAGAGACGCGCGCCCCGTTTCTTCGCCTCCTGCATCGCCGCCAGCGTGTCCGCGGTCTCGCCGGACTGCGTCACGGCGATCACGAGCTGTCCTTTCGAGACGACCGGATCGCGGTACCGGTACTCGGAGGCGATCTCGACGTCGCACGGGATCCGAGCGAGCCGCTCGATGAGGTACTTGCCGATGAGCGACGCGTGGTACGCGGTGCCGCAGGCGACGAACGTGATGCGCGGCAGGGCCGTCACGTACGCGTCGTCCAGCTTCAGGTCCTCGTCGAAGATGACCCGGCCCGTCGCGCGGTCGACCCGGCCGAGCAGCGTGTCGGAGATCGCCCGGGGCTGCTCGAAGATCTCTTTCAGCATGAAGTGCTTGTAGCCGGACTTCGCCGCGGCGATGGCATCCATCGCGATCGTGCGCGCCGGCCGTTCGATGGCGGCACCGTCGGCGATGGCGCGGAACCGGACGGCATCCGGCGTCACGATCGCGAGGTCGCCGCCCTCGAGGAAGCTCATCTGGCGGGTGTGCTCGAGCAGCGCGGTCATGTCCGACGCCACGAAGTTCTCGCCCGTGCCGTGCCCGATGATGACGCCGCCGGCGTTGCTGATGCGCGCCGCCACGATCGTCCCGGGATCGGAGGCGGAGATGAACGCGAGGGCGGCCGCGCCTTCGAGCCGCGGCAGGACCGCGAGCGCGGCGTCCTCGAGCGACTTCCCCGCCTTCAGCTCGTCCTCGAGCAGGTGCACGACGACCTCGGTATCGGTCTCGGACGTGAACGCATGCCCGGCGGCGACGAGGGGCGCCTTGAGCGCCTGGAAGTTCTCGATGATGCCGTTGTGGATGACCGCCGTCGCGCCGCTGCAGTCGACGTGCGGGTGGGCGTTCTGCTCGGTCGGACGCCCGTGGGTGGCCCACCGGGTGTGGCCGATGCCGGTGTCGCCGGCCGCGGGACGCTGGGCCACGACCGCGGCCAGGTTGTCGAGCTTGCCCTCGGCGCGCCGCACCTCGAGGGCGTGATCGCGCTCGATGGCGACGCCCGCGGAGTCGTAGCCGCGGTACTCGAGCCGCCGCAGCCCGCTCATCAGGAGCGGCAGCGCCTGCCGCGGGCCGGTGTAGCCGACGATCCCACACATGGGTTAGGCCAATGCCTCCATCGCCTCGGCGGCGAGCGACTCGGCGATCCGTCTCGCGAGCGCGTCGTCGCGGGCCTCGACGGTGATCCGGAGGACCGGCTCGGTCCCCGACGCGCGCACGACCAGCCTGCCGGCCGTGCCGAGCTCGGCTTCGGCCTCGCGCACCGCGGTGGAGAAGCGGGTCACTTCCTTCCACTCGCGCCGCCGCGGGGCCTTCACGTTCTTCGTGATCTGCGGCCACCGCTCGATGTCGCGCGCGAGCTCGGCGAGGGTGCGGCCCTCGAATCGCATGAGGGTCAGGACCTCGAGCGCCGTCAGGATGCCGTCGCCGGTGGTGGTGAGCTCGCGGAAGATGACGTGGCCGGACGGCTCTCCGCCGAACTGGGCCTTCCGCTTGTCGAGCTCCTCCCACACGTAGCGGTCACCGACCTGCGTTCGGACGAGGCCGATGCCGTCGCGCGCGAGGGTCGCCTCGAGACCGCCGTTGGTCATGACCGTGCCGACGACGAGCTTCGGGTCGAGCTTGCCGTGCTTCGCGAAGTGCCGGGCCGCCAGCGCGAGCACGAAGTCGCCGTCGAGGACGGTCCCGGTCTCATCGACCGTCATGACGCGATCGCCGTCTCCGTCGAACGCGAAGCCGACGTCGGCCCGGTGGGCCACGACGGCCTGCTGGAGCGCGGCCGGCGCGGTCGCGCCGCAGCCGAGATTGATGTTCGCGCCATCAGGGGTATCGAAGAGCGTGAGGACCTCGGCGCCCGCGCGCGCGAAGACCGCCGGGGCGACGCGGTACGTCGACCCGTTCGCGCAATCGAGCACCACCCGCAGCCCGTCGAGCTTCGGGGCGAGGCCGCCGAGGAAGTCCTCGTACCGCTTCACCAGCCCTCGGACGTCGCCGATGAGCCCGATCCCGCCCTCCGTCGGCCGCGGCAGGGTCGCGTCCTGGGCCATCGCGGCCTCGATGCGATTCTCGGCCCCGTCGGGCAGCTTCAGGCCCGCGTGGTCGAAGAACTTGATCCCGTTGTCCGGCGCCGGGTTGTGCGACGCGCTGATGACCGCCCCCGCGACGACGTCTTCCGTCCGCGCGAGGTAGGCCAGGCCGGGCGTCGGGATGTGGCCGACCAGGCGGACGTCGATGCCCACCGAGCACAGCCCGGCGGCGAGCGCG
>JAXDLF010000269.1:0-12183 GCA_034666765.1 Chloroflexota bacterium | reverse complement strand
TGGCGGTGGATCGGGTCTCGACGCTCGCCCTTCACCGGGCCCTTGCCGTCGATCGGCTCTCCGACGACGTTGAACACGCGGCCGAGGGTCTCCTTGCCGACCGGCACGGTGATCGGGCCGCCGGTGTTCGTCGCCTTCATGCCGCGGCGCAGGCCGTCGGTGCTCTGCATCGAGACGGCGCGGACCCAGTTGTTGCCGAGGTGCTGCTGGACCTCCGCCACCACGAGCTCGCCGTCGTCGCGCTTCACGGTCAGGGCGTGATAGATCTCGGGTAGCTCGCCCTCCTCGAACCGCACGTCCAGCACCGGACCGATGATCTGCACGATCTCGCCGGTCTTGCTCGTCTTCCTCGTCTCGGAGGACCCCTTCGTCGCCACCGTCATGTCGTTACCCCTTCATCGCTTCGGCGCCCGAAGCGATCTCAAGCATTTCCTTCGTGATCCGCGTCTGGCGAGCCTTGTTCGCCGCGAGGGTGAGGTCGTCGATGAGATCGCCGGCCGCGTCGGTCGCATTGCGCATCGCGACCATCTGCGCGGAGAACTGCGAGGCCTTGGACTCGAGGATCGCCTGGTACACCGCCACCTCGATGAACCGCGGGACGATCTGGTTCATGACCTCGGCGGGATCCGGCTCGAAGAGGTACTGGACCGTCTCCTCCTTGGCGCGCTCGACCTCGGGCTCGAGCGGCAGGAGCCGGCGGATCGTCGGCTCCTGACGGAGCGTGTTGACGAACCGGGTGAAGGCCAGATGCACCTCGTCCACGCTGCCGCTGATGAACTCGTCGACGGCGACGCGGGCGATGGCGTTCGTGTCGGCCGTGGTCGGCCGGTCCGGGATGTTCGGGAACTCCGCGGTCAGCGGCGCGCGCATCCGGCGCAGGGAGTTGATGCCCTTGCGGCCGACGGCGATGTACGTCGGCGACGGCTTGTCCGCGGCGAACCGGATCGTCGTGCGCACGAGGTTGACGTTCATCGGGCCGACCAGGCCGCGGTCGGTCGTGATGAGGACGATCGCCACCTTCTTGGCGTCCCGGCGCATCAGGAGGGGGCTGAGCTCCGGATCCGCGTACGGCGCGAGGTCGTTCAGCACGGATCGGAGCTTCTCCTCGAACGGACGGGAGGCGAGGACGGATTCCTGCGCGCGGCGCATCTTCGATGCGGCGACGAGCTGCATCGCCCGCGTGAGCTGCTGGATGTTCTTGATCGACCGGGCACGCCGGCGCAGATCGCGCTCTGATGGCATCTAGGCGCTCTTCGCCTTTGGCTTGGGATCGGCCGCGGCCGGCGTCGCCGGGGCCGCCCGCCCGCTCTCGGCGTCCGACCAGGTCTTCTTGAACTCCTCGATCATCGCCCGCGTCTTGGCCTCGATCTCCTTGTCGAACTTCTTGTCCTTGGAGATCGTGTCCGCGAGATCCCGGTACTGGGTCTCCATGAACCGGAAGAGATCGCGCTCGAAGTCCTTCACCCGGGGGGTCGGGATGTCGTCGAGGTAGCCGTTCGTCACGGCGAAGATGATCACGACCTCCTTCACCAGGGACAGCGGCTGGTACTGCGGCTGCTTCATGACCTCGACCGTCTTCTCGCCGCGGCGCAGCTGCTGCTGCGTCGCTTTGTCGAGGTCCGAGCCGAACTGCGCGAACGCGGCGAGCTCGCGGTACTGCGCGAGGTCGGCCTTCAGCGTCCGGACGACGGCCTTCATGGCCTTCGTCTGGGCATCGCCGCCGACCCGGGACACCGAGAGTCCGCTGTTCATCGCCGGCCGGATGCCCTGGTTGAACAGGTCCGTCTCGAGGAAGATCTGGCCGTCGGTGATCGAGATCACGTTCGTCGGGATGTACGCGGCGATGTCGTTCGCCTGGGTCTCGACGATCGGGAGCGCGGTGAGCGATCCGCCGCCGTTGTCCTTGTTCAACCGCGCGGCGCGCTCGAGGAGCCGGGAGTGCAGGTAGAAGACGTCGCCCGGGTACGCCTCGCGGCCCGGGGGGCGCCGGGTGAGCAGCGACACCTGGCGATAGGCCCAGGCGTGCTTCGAGAGGTCGTCGTACACGACGAGCGCGTCCTTCCCCGAGTCGCGGAAGTACTCGCCCATCGCGCAGCCGGCGAACGGCGCCAGGTACTGCATCGTGGCCGGGTCGGAGGCGCCGGCGACGACCACGATCGTGTACTCCATCGCGCCGTGCTCCTCGAGCGTGGCGACGATCTTCGCGACGGAGGACTCCTTCTGGCCGATCGCGACGTAGATGCAGAAGAGGTCCTGACCCTTCTTGTTGATGATCGTGTCGATCGCGATGGCGGTCTTGCCGGTCTGGCGGTCGCCGATGATCAGCTCGCGCTGGCCGCGGCCGATCGCGGTGATCGCGTCGATGACCTTGATGCCGGTCTGGACCGGGGTGTCGACGTTCTGGCGGGTGATGACGCCCGGCGCCACGACGTCGACCGCGCGGAACTCCTTCGAGACGATGTCGCCCTTGCCGTCGAGCGCGCGACCGAGCGGGTCGACGACCCGGCCCAGGAGCTGCGGACCAACGCCGGTCTGCACGATCCGGCCGGTGGTGCGGACCACGCCGCCTTCCTCGATGCCGGTGTAGTCGCCGAGGATGATCGCGCTCACGGTGTCCTCTTCGAGGTTGAACGCGAGCCCGAACACCTCGTTGCCGAAGTCGAGGAGCTCGGAGGCCATGCAGCCGGCGAGCCCGTGGATCCGCGCGATGCCGTCACCGATCTCGACGACCGTGCCGACGTCGGCGGATTCAGCCTGCCCTTCGAACTCCTTGATCTGGGCCTTGATGATGTCGGTGATCTCCGATGCGGTCGTTGCCATGTCTCTTCTCCCTCAATTCCCAGCCAGGCTGTGACCCAGCGCGCTCAGCTGGGCGCGCACGGACGCGTCGACCTGGTGATCGCCGAGCTGAATGACCGCCCCGCCGATGAGCGATTCGTCCACGGCGAACGCCGCCTTGAGCCTGTGGCCCGACGACTTCTCGAGCCGCTCGACGATCGCCCGCTGCTGGGACGCGTCGAGCGTCACGGCCGTCGTGATCTTCGCCTTCACGATGCCCGCACGGCGATCGACGAGATCGCCATACGCGCGAGCGATGTCGGGCAGCAGCGCGATGCGGTCACGCTGCTCGAGCAGGAGCAGCAGTGAACGGATCGCCTTCGGCTGACCCTTCGTGGCGGCCTCGATCGCCGCGAGCCGCTGCTTGACCGGCACGCTCGGATTCCGGAGGGCGCGGATGGCCTCCGGAGAGATGCCCGCGGCGAGGCTCTCGAGCGACGCGCGGTACCCGTCGACGGCGTTCTCCGCCTGCGCGAGGTCGAGGATCGCCTCGGCGTAGCGCCGTGCGGCGGACCCGGATAACGCCACTAGCTCGATCTCCGGCCGCGCCGGAGACGCGCCCCAGGCGGGCGGAGCTCACTCGTCGCGGCCAGGCCGCTCCTCGTTCGGGTCCGCATCAGTTGTTCTGCTTCCCGATCTCGGTGCTGGCCTCGTCGAGCGATCGCTCGATGAGGGCCTGGTGGACCTTCGCGTCGACCTCTTTCCCGAGGATCTTGCCGGCCGCGAGGACGACCATCGACGCCACCTCGGAGCGCAGCTGCGCGAGCGCCTGCTGGTGCAGCTGCTCGGCGTCGGCTTTCGCGCGCTCGCGTAGCCGATCGCTCTCGGCCTTCGCCTGGGCCCGGATGTCCGCGGCCGCGAGCTCGGCCGCCTTCGTCGCCCGCTCCGCGATCGCGGCGGCCTCGCGGCGCGCCTCGGCGAGGAGCTTCTCGATCTCGGCCTTCATCTGCGTGCGGTCGCGCTTCGCCGCTTCGGCGGCTTCGAGCCCCTCGCGGATCCGCTCGGCGCGCGCCTTCAGCGTCCGCTGGATCGGGCCCCAGAGGAACCGTTGGAGCAGGAAGAAGAGGAGGAGGAACTGAACGATCGCGACCAGCACCCAGTAGGGCTGGACCGTCAATCCACCTTCGGCGAGGATGCCCAGCTGCATCTAGACGATCTTCGTCCAGAGCAGGATGCCGAGCACGAACGACAGGATGCCGAGTCCTTCGGCGAGCGCGGCGCCGAGGATCATGTTCGTCCGGATCGCGCCGGCGGCGTCGGGATTGCGACCGATCGCCTCAGATGACTTCGCGGTGAGAATGCCGATGCCGAGACCGGGACCGATGACGCCGAGGCCGACGGCGAGGCCGGCGGCAAGACCGTTGAAATCCACGGGTGTTGTTCTCCTTTTTCATTCGGCTGCGCCGAACGATTTCTCCGCTCGCGTGTAGTGCGTGTCCTAGGCCGCGACGGCTTCGGGATGCTGCTCTTGGTGAGCGACACGATCGGTGTCGCTGTGACTCCCTTCCTCGTGTGATTCATCGTGCGACTCGATCGCGAGCACGAAGTACATGAGCACCAGGAGCGCGAACACCAGTCCCTGCACGAGACCGATGAACACCTCGAGCCCGACGAATGGAAGCGCGAGCCCCGGGACGAGCAGCAGCGCGCTCATGACCATGAGCATGATTTCGCCACCGAACACGTTGCCCCAGAGACGCAGGGTCAGGGTGAGCATCCGGAAGATCTCGCTGAAGAGCTCGATCAGCCCGACGAGGATGAAGATCGCCCCGATGAACGGCCCGTCCTTGAACCCGCTGAAATTGAACCATCGCTTCATGTAGCCGAGCCCGAGGTGCCGGAACCCCTCGGACTGGTAGGCGAGCCACGAGACGAAGGCCATCGCGAACGTGATGTGGTAGTCGGCGGTCGGCGAGTGCAGCCAGTGGATCTGACCGACGAACGGGACGACCGAGAGCCAGTTCGACGTGACGATGAACAGGAAGAGCGTGCCGAAGAGCGGCAGGTACTTGATCGCCTGCGGCCCGCCGATGCTGACGACGAAGTCTCCAAGGCCCTGCACCAGCATCTCGGCGGCGTTCTGAAGCCCGGTCGGCTGGTCGCGCAGATTGCGCGTGGCGACGAACGCGAGCGCCGACAGCAGGATCGTCACGAGGAGCATCGTGAAGTGCGCGTTGGTGTAGGTGACCGGGCCGATGGAGAAGATCGGCTCCCCGGTGAGCGAGAACTCGCTCGGGATGTCCGGGAACTTGAAGCCGTTCGGGAACAGGAAGTCCACTAGCGCTCTTCCTCGCGCTTGCGCTCTTCTTCATCTTGCTCGGCCTGCCACTTGCGGCCGGCCTCGCGCGCACGCGTGCTCGACGGCGTCACCGGATTCTCCTCCGCGTATCGCTTGATCAACAGAGCCACGCCCCCACCGGCGGCCGCCATCCCCACGAAGATCAGACCCAGCAGGCCCCACGGCGAGGTACCCAGCGCGGCATCGACCTTCAGGCCGAGCCAGGCACCTAACGCGATGGGAACCGCGATTGTGAGTCCGACCTGGCCCAGGATCGCCGCGTTCAACGCGCTCCACCCGGGGTGCGGAGTGCGGCCAAGGCGAGGTCAGTCTATGGGGAAAACGCGGTGCGCGCGAGTCGGCCGGCGGGCTCTAGAGCCAGCCCTTCCTTCGGAAGTACGTCGCCAACGTCAAAACGGCGGCGGCCATGAAGACGATCGACCCCCAGAACCAGGCCGCCGAGTCGTACGGAATGAAGGCCGTGAAGTTCTGGCCGAAGAAGCCCGTCACGACCGTCATGACGAGGAGGATCGTCGCCAGCGCCGTGAGCACCTTCATGACCTCGTTCAGCCGGTTGGATACGGCGGCAAGGTTGGCGTCCACGACGTTGCTCACGAGGTCACGCAGCGTGTCGATCTCGTCGGTCACGCGTACGACGTGGTCGTACACGTCCTGGAAGTACCGCCGCTCCTCGGGGCCGTAGATCTCGACGTCGCCGCGGCTCAGCACCTGGAGCACCTCGCGCTCGGGCGCGATGAGCTTGCGTACGCGAAGCAGGTCGCGCTTCAGAAGGAACAGCTCGGCGAGCGACGTCCGCAGCGCCTGGCCGTTCGTGTCTTGGAGGATGAGCCCCTCCAGGACATCGGCGCGCTCGCCGTAGTCGTCGATGATCGGGAAGTACCCGTCGACCGTCGTGTCGAGCAGCGCGTGGAGCAGCATCCCGGCCGACGCGAGCCGGCCTTCGCGCCAGCGCCTCTCGACCTCGGCTCGCGCGGGCCAATCGCCGGACCGAACGGTGACCAGGACGTCCTTGAAGGCGAAGATCGAGAAGACCTCGGTGCGGAGCGCACCGGGGCTCTGGGAATCCAGCGCGCTGAAGGTGATGAAGTAGTAGGTGTCGTAGCCGTCGGCCTTCGGGCGGTCGCGCCGGTCAAGGGCGTCTTCGACGGCGAGCGGATGCAGGCCGAGCTCGTCGCCGATGAGCGCCAGCTCGGACGCATCGGGTTTCACGACGTCGAGCCACGCCGGTCTCCCGCGCAGCTCGGAGAGCTCCGTCGGAGGATGCTCCTGCACGCCCGCGGGGTGCTTGCAGAGGAGTCGCGCGGTCATCGGTCGCGCACGGTCCAGAAGGTGAGCCACGGCGGCACGATCGCGTTGAAGTGGTCCCAGCTACCAGGCGTCGCCCGCGGATCCGGATCGGTGTGGAGACCCTCATCGAGATGGGCGATCCGGAATCCGCACTCCACCAGCCCGTTGACGACCGTCTCGAGCGTCTGCCGGTACTCGCGCGACGGCTCCACCGCTCGTCCGCCGGCGACCCACGCCGCATCGGGCGTCTCCACCAAGGCGCCCTGAGCGTACGGGAGCTTCACGACATAGCCCTGCCCGTCGAAGTCGCGCTCCCCGACCCCCAGGACATACGGCGTCGCGACGTCGACGACGTACGCGCCACCAGGCCGGACAACCCGCCCCACCTCGCGGAACACGACACGGCAGTCTGGGACGAAATTCAGCGAGTAGGGCTGGCATACGACATCGAACGACGCCCGACCGAAGGCCGACAGATCTCGCATGTCTCCTTCGACGGTCCGGATCTCGAGCCCGTAGCCGGCGGCCGTCTCGCGATCACGTGACAGCTGGGCGTCGGAGAGATCGAGCACGGTCACCTGTGCCCCGAGCAGCGCGAACGCGATCGACTGCTGGCCGCCGCCACCCCCAACGACGAGCACGCGCCTTCCATCGACCGAGCCGAGCTGCCCGCTTGGGTCTACCCGCCGCCGCGCCGACTCGGCGTCGAGGTCGAGCGCGGGTCGGGTGAACACCGCGTTGGCGTCGACCAGCCTGCGCCAGCGCCCCTGGTTGTATTTCGCGATGTCGTCCACGCCGGGATGGTAGTTAGGTCGAGAACCGCCGTACGAGCTTCAAGAGGTCCTCGCCGCGGAATGGCTTCGCGAGGTACGCCTCGGCGTTGCACCGATCCGCCTCGTGCTTCGGATCGGCCGCGGCGGTCAGGATGACCAGCGGCACGTGGCGCAGGCGCGTGCGCAGCTCGCGCGCGAACGTCGGGCCGTCGATGCCGGGCATGTTCACGTCGAGCACGATCAGCGCCGGCGGATCCGCCTCCATCGCGACGAGCGCCTCCGCGCCGTTGTGCGCCTCGCGGACCGTGAAGCCCCCCTCGGCGAGCACGTCGCGCTCGACGGCGAGGATGTCCTGATCGTCGTCGACGATGAGGATCGGACGGGCCCGGCGCGCGGTGACGACCATACGACCGGCCGTGCAAGCGGCGTTCCGCACCGATACTGGGCGCATGCCCCGACCGCAGGGCCTACGGGCCGCAGACGACGTCACACCCAAGCTCGGGGTCCCGGCCGGCCTGCCGGCGGTCCGGATCGGCGACGTCGCGACGTACGACCGGCCGATCGAGCACCTCGCCGGACAGCTCGACCGCGCCGAGCTGGAGCTTCCCCTCCGTTACCGCGCGGCGCGATTCGGCCTTGTCCTGTGCTTCGCGCTCGAGCCGGTCGGGGCGAACGCCCTCGCGGCGGAGCTCGTGCGCATCACCGCCACCGAGGGCGCGATCTGGATTGCTACCTGGAAGAAACCGTTCCTGCGCCCCGGCTTCCTGTCGTGGGACGACGTCCAGGCCGCGATGCTCCCGACCGGGTGGGTGGACAACAAGATCCTGAGCTTCGGAGACGAGATCTATGGCACCCGCTACGTCATGCGGCTGGCGCTGCGGAGCTGATGCGGGGGAGCTGCGGGAACCGGCCGACCGAGCTGGTCGCCAGCCTCGCGCAGCTCTCGACGAAGGCCGAGATCATCGTTCGCGCCGTCCTCGAGGACGTCCGCGGGGCCAGCGGGACGTTCTTCGTGTTCGTCGACCTCGTCCACTTGTACGAGGGGGCATCGATCGACGACGTGATCCGCGACGTGCGCGCGGCGACCCACTAGGGCTGCAGCTGCTCCGTCAGGAAGTCGACGATCCGCGCATGGGCGGCGTCGGAGTTCGCGCGCTTGGTGAACCCATGGCCCTCGTCCTCGAAGACCATGTACTCGACCGGCACGCCGCGCGCCCGTAGGCGCTCGACGACCTGATCCGACTCCTCCTTCGGGACGCGCGGGTCGTTGGTCCCCTGGACGACGAGCATCGGGCAAAGCACCTGATCCATGTGACTGATCGGCGAGCGCTCGATGAGCTTCGCCCGGTCGGTCTCGAGGTCGCCGATCCACAGCTTCAAGAAGCGCCGCCAGTTCGGCTGGGCGTGCTCGATCATCGTGACGAGGTTCGCGACGCCGAACACGTCGACCGCGCACTTCCAGCGCTCCGGCATCGTCGTGACGCACACGAGCGTCGCGAAGCCGCCATACGAGCCGCCGTAGACCGCGAGCCGCTTCGGGTCGATGCGCGGATCGGACGCCATCCAGTCGGTCACTGCGCGCAGGTCGCGCGCGTCGATGCCGCCCCAGTCGCGATGGATGGACTTCTGCCACCCGAGGCCGTAGCCGGTCGACCCGTGGATGTTCGGCACCACCAGGGTGAACCCACGGTCGACGATCGCGAGCAGGTACGCGTTCGTGCTCGTGAAGCTCGGCCGCGACTGGCCCTCGGGTCCGCCGTGCGGGTACAGGACCGCGGGCGTCCGGCCCTTCGCCCCGCGCGGCCGGTAGACGAAGCACGGGATGTCGCCGTCGGCGGCCGGGATCCGGATGAGCTCCGGCTCGACCAGCTCGCTCGACGGAGCCGCGCGCGTCGTCTCGAACACCTTCCGCGCGGCGCCCGTCGCGAGCTCGAGGACCCAGAGCTGCGGCGTCTCGGTCGCCGAGGTGCGGACGAACGCGGCGAGCGATCCGTCGGCGGAGATGATGAGGTCCTCGCACACGCCGGCGAGGTCGCGCTCGCCGCCGCGCGTCCGATCGCGCTGCCAACGCAGGGTCGAGTAGCCATCGGCGTTCACCGACCAGATCTGGGCCCGGCCGTCCGCGGACGACGCGGCCAGCTCGATGTCCCAATCGGGCGCGTCGATGACCTCGCGGGCGCCGGTCGTCGCGTCGTACGCCGCCAGGTACAGGTGCTCGCGCTCGTGGTCGGTGATGCCGAGCGGCCGCCCGTCGGCGAGCCAGCCGGCCGGCACGTTCGACACGTCGCCCTGGTGCGCGGTGAGGTGCCGCATCGCGCCCGACTCGGGATCGACGACGAAGAGATCCTGATCGGTATTCGCCTGCACGCGCATCACGAGGAGGGCGCGCCCGTCGGGAGACCAGCCGCCCGCCACGTGCCACGCCGGCCCGGTGACCAGCGCCCGCTCGGTCGCGGCCTCGACGTCCTCGACGACGATGTCCATGTCGGTGGGCTGGCGCGCGTTCGAGGAGAACGCGACCCGCCTGCCGTCGGGCGAGATGCCGTTCCACGAGAGCAGCCGCTGGACGCGCTCGCCCTCGCTCCAGGAGAGCTTCTCCACCCGCTCGTCGCTGCGCGCGACGTACAGCTGATGCAGTTCGGTGCCGCCGCGATCGGCGGCACCGACCAGGTCTCCGCGGGCGGACCAGCTGAGCGAGCGCAGGGCCGCGCCCTCGACGCCGAGCGCCGGCGACGGCTTGCCCGGCGTGCGCAGTGGAAGGGTCCACGCCGAGTACGTGCCCGCCCCGAGGTCGGCGATGAACGCGACGGCGCTGTTGTCCGGAGCGATGGCGAGCGCCGAGCGGCACGCGAAGCGCCGCGTGGTGTGCGGGATCGGCACGATGCGCTCGCGCGGCTCGAAGTCGGAGATCGGCCGGACCACCGAGCGGCATCCTAGCCCGGTAGGCTCGGCACCGATGGAGACGGCCGCGCGGGACGACGTTACGTTCCCGGGTCGAACACGTCCTCGATCCGCCCGCCGAAGAGCTGGGCGATCTTGAACGCGAGCGGCAGGCTCGGGTCGTACTTACCGGTCTCGAGCGCGTTCACCGTCTGCCGCGAGACCGCGAGGCGCTCCGCGAGCTCGGCCTGCGACCAGTCGCGCTCGGCGCGCAGGACCTTGAGCCTGTTCTTCACTGATAGCGCCGCGACGCGATGACCCCGCCGATGCCCCACATGAACAACATCAGCGGGAACACGAAGACGTAGCTGAGCTGCGGAAAGCCGGCGTTCTCGAGAAAGCCGTAGGCGAAGGTGAGCATGCCCGCGGCGCCGAAGCCGATGGCGAGCGCCTCGAGCTGGATCCGCCGGCCGAGCTCGTCCATCCGGCCGAGGTAGCGCAGGTACGCG
Organism: Chloroflexota bacterium; assembly: GCA_034666765.1. Classification (GTDB taxonomy): domain Bacteria; phylum Chloroflexota; class Limnocylindria; order P2-11E; family P2-11E; genus UBA4735. The sequence goes on along the minus strand of JAXDLF010000269.1, from coordinate 1,597 downwards.
CGAAGGGCGAAGGCCATGGGAATCAGCGGGATGAGCACGAACGGGACGCGCAGCACCGGATCGATCGACGGCGTCAGCTTCACGGTGACGAGCACCGCGACGACGTATCCGGCCATCGCGATGAAGAACTCCCGGGTGTAGGCCCGGCTGGCGGCGGCGTGGGACATCTTTCAGACCTCCGAAACTGGCTCTTCCGGAGCGTACGGCGTGCTTGACTAAATGTCAAGCATCCTTGTCAAGCAGGCCCGCCATGTCGGCGGCGTTGCCGACGGCCTTGTCGCCGTAGCAGTTGTTCATGAGCACGTGGACCTCGTCGGACTCCTCGGCCAGACGCCCGATCTTGCCCAGCCACTCCGCGAGCTCGGCCTTCGAGTACGAGTAGTCGAAGCGCTCGGCCGCGGTCAGGCCCTTCTTCTTCCAGTTCTCCGCGTTGCGGCCATGGAACCGGACGATCGCGAGCCGCCGGGACGTCACCGCGGCGACCGGCGGAACGCTCGACGGAAAGCCCTGGGGCTCGTCGACGGCGACGTACGTCAGGTCGTGGTCGGAGAGGAACTTCAGCGTCTCGGCCCGGTTGCGCTCGCTCATCCAGGTCTCGTTGCGGAACTCGACCGCGAGCCGGTCGTCCGGCAGCTTTTCGCGCGCCCGAAGGATCTCGTCCTTGTTCTGGTGTGAGATGACGAACCAGTCGGGGTACTGCAGGAGGATCGCGCCGAGCTTCCCGACCGCCCGCATCGGCTCGAGCGAGATCCAGAACCGCGCGTGGATCTCGTCGCGGACGTCGGGCGGCAGGTCCTTCGGGTAGAGCCGGCGCTTCTCCTGCGCCGCGGCCGGGAGCGTCTCGCGAATGACCTTCGGCAGGCGCTTCGGGTCGATCGGGTGGGTCGTGATCGAGCCGAAGGCCTTGAAGTCCATGGTGAACCCGTCGGGCGTCCGGTCGGCCCAGAGCTGGGCCTGCTTCGGATCGGGGAGGGCGTAATAGGCCGAGTCGTTCTCGACGACGGGGAAGCGCTCGGCGTAGAAGCGCAGGCGCTCGTCGGCCTTCTTCGCGATCTTGTCCGGGTACCAGCCCGACGCGATGAGCGTCGGGTCGGTCCAGCTGCACGTCCCGACCTTGATCTTCGACCGCTCCGCCACGGCGCAGACGATACGAGTGCCAGAATGCCCGCGTGTCCGAAGCCGGGAAGGACGTGGTGCGGCGCGCGTGGGCCGCGTATGACGCCGGCGACGAGGCGGCGTTCGCCGCGTGCGTCACGTCCGATTGGCGCGAGCACGATCCGGTCGGGAGCGTCGCGACGATCGCCGACGCGAACGCGTCCATGCGCGCGCAGCGCGGCGCGTTCCGGAAGCAGACCGAGATCGTGCAGATCGTGGCCGAAGGCGACATCGTTGCCGCACGGTCGGTGACGCGATCGACCCACGTCGGGCGCTACCTCGACGTCGAGCCGACCGGCCGGGTCCTCGAGCTCCACCAGGTGCTCTTCAACCGCATCGCCGGTGGCCGGATCGCCGAGACCTGGCAGGTGACCGGCTCGCCGGGCCTCTACACGCAGCTCACCGGACGCGCCGCACCCGGTCGGCGCGACAACCAGAGCTG
>JAXDLF010000268.1:0-2704 GCA_034666765.1 Chloroflexota bacterium | reverse complement strand
GCGACGAGGCCGGTCCCGAACGTCCCGAGGTAGCGGTAGCGCTTGATGCGGAGCATGAGCTGCCCGGTGATCACGCTGCCGGCGATGAGGCCGACCATCATCGGGGTGACCAGGAGGCCGGAGTTCGTCGCGGCGATCCCGAGCACGCCCTGGTAGACGAGCGGGACGTACACGATCGCGCCGAACATGCCCACGGCGACGAGGAAGCCGACGAGCACCGAGACCGCGAAGGTCCGGTTCTTGAAGAGCTCGAACGGAACGATGGGGTGATCGGTGCGCCGCTCGAGGAAGTAGAAGACCACGAGCAGGAGGACGCCGACGCCGAGGAGCCCGAGCACCTCGGGGGAGCCCCAGCTGTGGTCGCGGGTGATCGAGAAGGCGACGAGGATCGGGGCGAGGCCCGCCGCGAGCGCGCCGGCGCCGATGAAGTCGATGTCCCGCCACGTGGCGCTGTGCGCGGTGCGCGGCATGGTGAAGAAGACGAAGAGGATGGCCGCGAGACCGACCGGCACATTCACGTAGAAGACCCAGCGCCAGCCGACGTTGTCGGTGAGGTAGCCGCCGACGGTCGGGCCGACCACCGACGCGATGCCGAAGATCCCGCCGAACAGACCCTGGATCCGGGTGCGGCGCTCGATGGTGAAGACGTCGGCGATCGACGCGAAGACGCTCGAGAAGAGCACCCCGGCGAAGAGACCCTGGATGCCGCGGAAGACGACGAGCTGCATCATGTCCTGCGCCTGGCCGCACAGGACCGACCCGAGGACGAACCCGATCATGCCGATGAGCAGGAGCGGCTTGCGGCCGAACAGGTCACCGAGCTTGCCGGAGATCGGGGTCATGATGGTCGAGGTCACGAGGTACGCGGTGAGGACCCACGCGTAGTAGTCCAGACCATTGAGCTCCGCGACGATGCGGGGCAGCGCCGTGCCGACGATCGTTTGATCGAGCGCGGCGAGGAAGAGCGCGAGCATGATCCCGACCGTCACGAGGACGAGTCGGCGGCCGTGCAGTTCACCGGACATTGCGAGTCTCCTTCTGGGCGGATGGGCTGATGAGGATCTCGTTGAGGTCGGCGATCGCGCCGCGGAGCCGGACCTTCTGCTCTGGCGTGAGTCCGTCGAACAGCTTCGCCATGGCGATCGTCATGACGTCCGCCACGCGCTCGAGCTCGGCCTCCCCGGGCTCGGTCAACCCGAGCACGACCGCGCGGCGGTCGGTGGGATCGTCGACGCGGCGGACATGCCCGTCGGCGACGAGGCCCTCGATGATGTCGGTCATGGCGGAGGGCGTCGTGCCGCATTGCGACGCCAGCTCGCCGGCCCGGAGCGGTCCCCTGCGGTGCAGGATGCCGAGCGTCTTGAACCGGCCGACCGATCCGGCGTTGCCCTCTCGGATCGCGGTCGACCAGACCTGGCCCATCAGCGGGAACAGGCCCAGGAGCTGCCGGGCGGCGCGGATGTCGCCGGCCGCGGGGGTCTTGAGGATGGTCGCGGTCATTTCATTCGCCTTCCGAATAGTTGGGTCACCGAAATATACGGCCTCCGAACCGTTCGTCCGGCGCCCGTTTCGCATCGTTGGCGACATTCGGCGCCTCGGCTCACACGCCGAACCGGTCACGCGTTCTAGGGTCATGAGCATGCGGATCGCGCTCACGTTCATCGCCTGCGCCCTCATCTGGGGCAGCACGTTCCTCGCGATCCGCTTCGGCAATGAGGCCACGCCGCCGGTCTGGGCGGCGACGATCAGGCTCGCGCTCGCCTCGCTGCTCCTCTTCGGCATCACGGCCGCGTTTCGGATGCCGTTGCCCAAAGGCCCGGCCCTCCGCGGCGCCGCCCTCTGGGGCTTCTTCAACCTCGGCGTCAACCTGGCCCTGCTGTACATCGGCGAGCAGTCGGTTCCGAGCGGCATCTCGGCGGTGCTCTTCGCGACGGTGCCCCTCACGACCGCGCTCCTCGCGGCGGGATTCCACGTCGAGCGGCTCGTCACGCGAAAGCTGATTGCGGCCATCGTCGCGATCGGGGGGGTGGCGGTGATCTTCGCCGGCGAGCTCGGCGCCGCCGTCCCGTTCGCGGGTCTCCTCACGGTCTTCGTCGCGGCGAGCGCCGCCGCGCTCGCGAACGTGCTCCTGAAGCGCGCGCCGAAGCAGCAGGTCATTCCGCTGAACGCGGTCGGCGCGGCGGTCGGCGCGGTCGTCTGCCTCGTCGTGAGCCTCGCGCTCGGCGAGTCACATGCGCTCCCGCTGACCACGGACGCGTGGATCCCGATCCTCTATCTCACGCTGGCCGGGTCGCTCGGCGCGTTCGTGCTCTACGCCTGGCTGGTGACGCACTGGTCGGTCTCGAGCGCGAGCCTCATCGGCGTGATCGTCCCGATCATCGCGGTGATCCTGGGCGGCCTGGTGAAGGGCGAGCAGCCCGCCATGCTGACCTACGTCGGCGCGGCGATCGTGATCAGCGCGATCCTGATCGCGTTGCGCGCCCCGACCCCGCAGCCGCTGCCGGCGGCCGCCGCGGCCGACTAGCCGCGCAGCCGGGCACGTGCCCGTCGATGGCGCCGATCGCCTGGAGGATCGATTCCGCGATGGTCGGCCCGACGAACGTGAAGCCGCGCCCGCGCAGGGCCTTCGACAGCGCGACAGGGTCGTCGAAGGAGCCCAGCCAACGCGCGACGCCACCCACCTCGGCGCGGAGATCGAGGTACG
>JAXDLF010000267.1:0-12731 GCA_034666765.1 Chloroflexota bacterium | reverse complement strand
GCGGTGGTCGCCGGCTACGGCTGGGTCGGCCGCGGCGTCGCGTCCCGCTTCCGCGGGATGGGCGCGAACGTGATCATCGTCGAGGTCGACCCGCTGCGCGGGCTCGAGGCGGCGATGGATGGCTATCTGGTCATGCCGATCGCCGAGGCCGCGAAGCGCGGCGACATCTTCATCACGACCACCGGCAACCTGAACGTGATCGGCGCCGCGCACTTCCCGACGCTGAAGGACGGCGCGATCGTCGCGAACGCCGGCCACTTCAACGACGAGATCGAGATCCCGGCGCTCGAGAAGCAGTCGAAGGGCAAGCGGACCATCCGCCCGTTCGTCGAGGAGTACAGCCACGAGAGCGGTAAGAAGATCTTCCTGCTCGCCGAGGGCCGCCTGCTCAACCACGCCGCCGCCGAGGCCAACCCCGCGGCGGTCATGGACATGAGCTTCGCCAACCAGGTCCTCTCCATCGAGTACCTCCTGAAGGAGGGGACGCGCCTCAAGCCGGACGTGTACCCGGTGCCCGAGGACCTCGACGCGCTCATCGCCCGCTTGAAGCTCGAGGCGATGGGGATGAAGATCGACACGATGACCGACGCCCAGAGGACGTACGCGAGCTCCTGGAAGGCGGGGACCTAGATGACCCTGAGCTTCATGCGCGCGGACAAGGCGCTGTTCTCGAGCGAGTCGGTCACCGAGGGGCACCCCGACAAGCTCTGCGACCAGGTTTCCGACGCGGTGCTCGACGCGCTCCTCACGAAGGACCCGATGGCCCGGGTGGCCTGCGAGACGGCCACCACGACGGGCACCGTCCTCGTCGCGGGCGAGATCACGACGACCGCGTACGTCGACGTCATCGGGATCGTGCGCGAGGTCGTGAAGGACATCGGCTACACGAACGCGCACTACGGCTTCGACTTCGAGACCTGCGGCGTCCTCACCGCGATCAAGCCGCAATCGCCGGACATCGCGCAGGGCGTGGATCGCGCGCAGGACGATCGCGCCGAGCTCGGCGCGGGCGACCAGGGGATGATGTTCGGCTTCGCGATCGACGAGACCCCGGAGCTCATGCCGCTGCCGATCACCCTCGCCCACGCCGTCGCGAAGCAGCTCGCCACGTCGCGCAAGTCCGGCGAGCTCGCGTACCTCAGGCCCGACGGAAAGAGCCAGATCACCGTCGAGTACCACAAGGGCCAGCCCAAGCGCGTGCACACCGTCGTCGTCGCGACGCAGCACGACGACGACGTCGACGTCGAGCGGATCCGGCGGGACGTCACCGAGGTCGTGGTGCGCGCGGCCATCCCGGCGCGGCTGCTCGACAAGGACACCCGCTACGTCATCAACGGCACCGGGAAGTTCGTCATCGGCGGCCCGATGGGGGACGCCGGGCTCACCGGCCGGAAGATCATCGTCGACACCTACGGCGGCTTCGCGCCCCACGGTGGCGGCGCCTTCAGCGGCAAGGACGCGACGAAGGTCGACCGGTCCGGCGCGTACGCCGCGCGCTACGTCGCGAAGAACATCGTCGCGGCGAAGCTCGCGCGGCGCTGCCAGATCCAGATCGCGTACGTCATCGGCGTCGCGAAGCCGGTCTCGCTGAACGTCGAGACGTTCGGCACCGGCACCGTGGACGACGAGGTCATCCGCCGGCTCATCGACGAGCACTTCGACTTCCGCCCGCAGGAGATCATCGAGCGGTTCGACCTGCGCCGCCCGATCTACCGGCAGACGGCCGCGTACGGGCACTTCGGCCGCCCCGAGCTCGACCTCCCGTGGGAGCGGACGGACCTCGCCGAGACCTTCGCTCGGAGCGCCGGGAGCCGCACGGCCGCCGTCTAGGGCGCTTGGCCCCTCGCTTGCATGCACGAGGGTGAGACCCTGCAAGGAGGGCATTGCCATGGCGCGTGAAGTCGTTGTCCGCCCGACGGGAACGTCGTGGGGCGCGGTCATCGATGGCTGGCTCGCGACGGTCGGCGTCGCGGCGATCCTGTCGCCGATCGTCGGCCTGGTGCTGCTGAACGCCTTTCCGGCGGGCGGACTTGCCGCCACGGCCCCGATCCTCGTCGCCGTCGGCCTGTCGTACCTCGTCGGCGGATACGTCGCCGGCCGGATGGCGGGCTACCGCACCAGCTGGCACGGGATGATGGTCGCGTTCTTTGGCGTCTTCGTCGTGCTGGCGCTGCTCGTCGTGGCCGTCGCGCTGGACATGGGCGTCTTCGGCATGACCGGGCGGCTCGTCCAGATCCTTCCCGCGGTGCTCGGCGTGGCGCTCTTCGAATCGGCCGAGACGTTCGCCTTCGGCGGCGCGCTCGGGATCCTCATCGCCATCTTCGCCGCGTGGCTCGGCGGGCTGCTCGCCCCGGCCCGGATGGTCGTGGCGCCCGCGCCGGGCACCACGGCCCCCGTCGTCGGGGAGCGCACCGTCACCCGGACCGAGGTGCGGCCGCGCCGGCGCTTCCGGCTCCTCCCAAGCGCCGGGCTCAAGGGCGGCGAGCGCGCGGACGAGGTCCAAAGCGTCGACCGGGTCGAACACGTGGAGCGGATCGAGCCCCGCTAGCGGGGCGTTCCGGGGAGGTTGCGGCCCCCGGACAGCCTGAACCGCCGGATGGCCTCGGACGTATCCTCCTGCAGACCTTCGGGAAGGTCGGGGGGTACGCGCATGGCTCGCACGTTTTCTCGCGCGATCGCGTTCTTCGCGGTCCTCGCGATCCTGCTGGCCGCGTGCAGCGGCACCACGTCGCCAGGCCCGGCGGGCTCGGCGGCGACGGGCGCGAAGGCCGCCTACGGCGGCTCGGTGACGTTCGCGATGAACTCCGACATCAGCAACATGGACCCGATGCTGTCGGGGCTCTTCGTCGACCGGCATCTCATGTACGCGATGTACGACTCGCTGGTTCGGGTCACGCCGAAGGGCGAGATCATCCCGTGGCTGTCCGCGCTGCCGACCGTCTCGGCCGACGGCAAGTCGTACACCTTCAAGCTGCGGACGGACGTGAAGTACCACGACGGCACGACGTTCGACGCGGCGTCGGTGAAGTGGAACCTCGACCGCTACCGGCTCACGAAGGAGTCGCTGCGGCTCGGTGAGCTCGCTCCGGTCGACAGCGTCACGGTCGTCGATCCGTCGACCGTGCGCGTGGACCTGAAGGCTCCATCGGCCCCGTTCCTGTCCGTCCTGGTCGACCGCTCCGGCATGATGCTGTCGCAGAAGACCGTCGAGGCCGGCGGCGCCGACTTCACGCGCAAGGCGTTTAACGCAGGCAGCGGCCCGTTCATCCTCACCGAGGCGGTGAAGGACGATCACTACAGCTTCAAGAAGAACCCCGACTGGTGGGGGAAGGCCGCGAACGGCGACAAGCTCCCGTACCTCGACACCGTGATCATCAAGCCGATCACCGACGGCGACGTTCGGCTGACGAACGTGCGTACCGGTCAGGTCCAGGCCACGAACGCGGTCACCGGCAAGGACGTGCCGACCGTGAAGGCCGACTCGAGCCTCGTCTACCAGGAGATCGCGGGCATCGGCTACAACAGCCTCGTCCCGAACCGCGCTCCCGGGTTCACCTTCAACGAGAAGCGCTACATCCAGGCGGTGAACCTGGCGATGGACCGCGCCGAGCTCCTCGCGAAGGGTCCGGCCCAAGGCGTGGGGGCGGTCGCGTACGGCTCGTACGCGCCGTCGCACTTCGCGTATGACGCGAGCTTCAAGCCGTTCGAGAAGCCGGACGTCGCCGCCGCGAAGAAGCTCGTCGCCGACGTGGGCAAGGGCCCCCTGACATTCGAGCTCCTCGTCTCCTCGGGTGATGCCGCGACCCTGCAGTTCGCGCAGCTGCTCCAGTCGCAGCTCGCCAAGGCCGACATCACGATGAACATCAAGACCCTGCTGTTCAACGAGATCGTCACGCTGCAGCAGCAGCACAAGCACCCCGGCATGACCCTCATCGGATGGAGCGGTCGCATCGACCCGGACGGCAACACCTACGACTTCAACTACACCGGCCGCCCGAACAACGACTCGGCGTACTCGAACAAGGACGTCGACGCGCTCCTCGACCAGACCCGCACCGCGACCGATCAGGCCAAGCGGAAGGACCTCTTCCTCAAGGCCCAGCAGATCTTCGTCGTGGACGACCCGTCGCGCATCTTCTACAGCTACAACGCCGCGCAGCTGCTGACCGCGAAGAGCATTCAGGGATTCCAGGACTTCCCGGACCAGCTGCCGCGCTTCGAGACCGTCTGGGTGCAGAAGTAGCCTCGATCGAGCATTGAGAGCGGGGGCGGCGGAGTGACGACATACATCCTCCGCCGCCTCCTGCTCATGATCCCCGTCGCGCTCCTCGTGACCGTCGGGATCTTCATCATCATCCGCATCGCGCCCGGTGACCCCGTGCTCACGTACGCCGGGGAGGACCGGGACCCCGCCACGATCGCCGCCGTCCGGGCCGAGCTGGGGCTCGACCAGCCGCTGCCGGTGCAGTACGCCGCCTGGCTCTCGCGCGCGGTGCAGGGCGATCTCGGCCGGTCGTTCCAGACGAAGCAGCGGGTGGTCGAGGCGATCACCGAGCGGATCCCCGTCACCCTCGAGCTCGGCCTCGCCGCGATCTTCATCTCGGTGACCCTCGCGCTCCTCATCGGCACGCTGTCCGCGATCAAGCGCAACTCGTTCGTCGATCTCCTGACCACGAGCATCACGCTCGCCGGCGTCTCGTTCCCGAACTTCTACCTCGGCCTGCTGCTCATCCTCCTGTTCGCGTACGTCATACCCGGCAACCTCCTGCCGCCCGGCGGATGGACGCCGCTCTCGACGGACGTGGGCGACAACCTCCGCCGGCTGATCCTGCCGGCGATCACCGTCGCGACGGCGAGCCTCGCGGTGAACCTGCGGCAGGTGCGGTCGAGCCTCCTCGACGTGTTCGGCCAGGACTACGTGCGCACCGCGCGGGCGAAGGGCCTGCGGGAGCGCGCCGTGGTCACGCGCCACGCCCTGAAGAACGCGCTCATCCCCGTGGTGACGATCATCGGCATCCAGATCGGGGCGATCATCGAGGGCGCGATCATCACCGAGACGATCTTCTTCATCCCGGGCATCGGGCGCCTCGCCGTGCAGGCGATCCCGTCGCAGGACTACCCGATCGTCCAGGGCGTCGTGCTCGTCTCGGCGCTCTCGTTCATGCTCAGCACGCTGGCGGTCGACGTCCTCTACGCGTTCCTCGATCCGCGCATCTCGTTCGGTGGCTCCGAAGCGTGAGCGGCGCGACGCTGCCGGCCGTCCTTCCGCTCGGCCGGCAGGACCGGGTCTCCTCGATCCGGTACTTCCTGCGCAAGAACCCCCGGATGCTCGTTGGGGTCCTGCTGCTCGCGATGCTCGTGTTCGTCGCGGCGTTCGCGCCGTTCATCGCGCCGTACGACCCGGTCAAGGTGAACATCCCCGACCAGCTGCTGCCCCCGAGCTTCGACCACCTCCTCGGGACGGACGACCTCGGCCGCGATGTGTTCTCGCGGGTGCTGTGGGGCTCGCGCGTGTCGCTGTCCGTCGGCATCATCTCGGTGAGCATCGGGTTCATCGTCGGCGTGAGCGTCGGCCTGCTGGCCGGATACCTCGGCGGCATGTTCGATCTGCTGGCGATGCGGGTCATCGACGCGCTCCTGGCATTTCCGGCGCTCGTGCTCGCGATCGCCATCACCGCGGCCCTCGGCCCGCAGATCCAGAACGCGATGATCGCCATCGGCATCGTCGCCATCCCGGGGTACGCGCGGCTCACCCGGGGCCAGGTCCTCTCGGTCCGCTCGCGGGACTTCATCGTCGCGGCGCGCACGGTCGGCGTACCGCCGCTCCGGATCGTGCTTCGTCACATCTTCCCGAACATCGCGAACCCGCTCGTCGTGCAGGCCACGCTCGCGACGGCGTTCGCGATCCTCGCCGAGGCGGCGTTGTCCTTCCTCGGCCTCGGGCCGCAGCCGCCGTACCCGTCCTGGGGCCAGGACATCAACTACTCGCAGCGTTACCTCGCCAACATGAAGTGGTGGATGAGCGCGGGCCCGGGGATCGCGATCTTCATCGCGGTCTTCACCTTCAACTTCCTGGGCGACGCGCTCCGCGACGCGCTCGATCCCCGGCTCCGCCGCAGCGGCTAGGCCTCCGCGACCGGGAAATGGACGCTTTGCGGGCAGTCGCAGTACCGCCGTACTAGGCGAACCACCCCCGGCGGGGGACTGTCCGCCCGCTTGCCCGGGGCGTATTCAAGGGTGGCTATGCAGGTCAGCCAGGTCGCATTCGACCGCTTCGTGCTCGAGCTCCCGCCCGCGGACAGCGAGTGGCGTCCGCTCGCGGACCCGGAGGTCGTCGCCGAAACGGCCGCGTGGCTTTGGGATTTTGGGCCGACGCCGCTCATCGGCATCGTCGGATCCAACGGAGCCGCCCCCTCCTGGCTCAGCCGCTGGCAAACGCGGCAGGTGAACTGGGCACCGGATGGCACCACGTCCGGCCGCGCGGTCATCCTCGCGAACCGGACGGACCTCGAACGCTTCCTCGTACAGGGCGCACCCCACGAGCACACCGAGCTGCTCTGGCCGAGCGTCAACGAAGCGAAGACGTTCGAGGCCCTCGCGGCGGGCGGGACGGCGTGGCATCGCGCGGTCGATGCGCACGCCCGGATCCAGCGGAACGGCGAGGTCTTCGAGGTCAGCCAGACCGCCCCGGTCTAGGCGGCGGCCCCGGCCCTCGACGCGCGACCGATCGCGAGCCCGATGAGCGCCCCCACGATCGCCACACCGAGTGCGGCCACGCCGCCCGGCGGGAGCGACGCGCGCGCCACGATGATCTCGACGACCGGGATCGGCAGCCCGACGCAGAGCGCGATGAGCCACCACCGCCGTGGCGCCAGCGCGGCGAGCGTCACCGACGCAATGAGCAGCAGGCCGACCTCGATGCCGGTGTCGTCCGTGCGCAGGTCATACGAGGCGAGCAGCAGGCCGATGACGAGGGCGAGGCCCATCGCGAGCGCGTCCCTCATTCGTCCTGGGTGACCTTCCGCTCGGCGTTGGCGCCGAGCTCCATCGCGCGCTGGTGCGCGGCGTACACGGCCTTCGACAGGACGGTGCGGAGCGAGCCCTTCTCGAGCTGGTAGATGGCCGCGGCGCTCGTGCCTCCGGGCGAGGTGACCATGTTGCGCAGCTCGGCGAGATGGCGGCCGCTCTTGCGCGCGAAGAGGGCCGAGCCTTCGACCGTCCGCAGCACGAGCTCCTCGGCGACCCGGCGCGAGAACCCGAGGTGCACGCCCGCGTCGACGAGCGCCTCCATCAACAGGAAGACGTACGTCGGGCCGGTGGCCGAGAGCGCCGTCGCCATGTCGATGAACGACTCGTCCTCGACCATCAGCTCCTCGCCGAGCGCGGCGACGATGCTCTTGGTGCGCTCGCGCTGCTCGGCGGTCACGGCGTGCGAGGGGTACCACGCGGTCACCCCCATGCCGACCTGCGCGGGCGTGTTCGGCATGGCCCGGACGATCGTCGGGTGCGCGAGGCCGGTCTCGAGCACCCGCATGTTGGCACCGGCCACAATCGAAATGACGAGCTGGTCGGCGCCAAGCCTCCCGTGGAGCTCCTTCATCACCGTCGGCAGGACCTGCGGCTTCACCGAGAGCACCACGACGCCGGCGGACTTGGCGGCCTCGGCGTTCGAGGCGAGGGCGGTGATGCCGAACTGCTTGGCCAGCTCGGCGCGCCGCTCGCGGCGCGGTCCGGTGACCGCGATCCGTGACGGCGGGACCAGGTGCTTGTCGAGGACGCCGCGGATCATGGCCTCGGCCATGACGCCGCCGCCGATGAACGCGATCCGATCCTTCGCCATCAGCGAATTATGCGGGTGTCGCCCGTTCGGTGAGCGAGCGGACGAGCGAGCGCGGTACGAGTTCGCCGCATACGACTTGCGCTCGAGCTAAGTCGGACGACGCCGACATCCACGTGACCGAGCATCGCCGGGTGCGATCGACCATCCTCGCCGCCCTCCTGTTGAGCGCCTGCGGCGCGACCGTGGCCGGCGGCTCACCGTCGCCGCACTCGTTCGTCTTCCCGACGCCATCGGGGTCGGCCGCGGCGGTGAGCGGGCCGCAGCCGGGTTCCGCCGTGCGCATCACCGTGAACGGTGCCCCGTACCAGCAGGGCGTCGAGCTTCCCTTGACGCCCACGGGCGGCCCGGTGGTGGTGGTCATGACGTTCCCTTTCGCCGTCGACCGTCCGTCGCTCGAGCGCTGGCTGCCGATGACGACCGCGGCGATCACGTGGGTCGACGGCCGGACCGTTCGGGTCGCGTACCCCGAGACCGAAACGAACATCTCGTTCAAGGCCCCCGAGACGCGCGCCGCCGATGGCAGCGCGGTCGTCGGTCAGTTCAGCGTGCGCGTCGCCTTCCCGGCCACGCGCGTGATCGATCTCTTCACCGTCGCCGAGCTCCGGGCGATCAAGACGACCGGCGTCCGGACCGCCGCCACCGGGTACCGGGTCAACGTCGCCGGCGGCCTGACCGTGTCGCCCGACGGAAGGCGCGCGGTCGCGTTCGACGCCGTCGGCGTGCCCTCGTATCCGGCGGCGCCGTCGCTCATCGATCTCGCCGCGCGCACGACGGCGCAGCTGGCGCAGCCGCCGGCCGCGGATGGCCCGTTCGCGTTCGCCGACTGGCTTCCCGACGGCCGGTTGCTGATCGTGGGACGCAGCGTGTGGATTGGGAACGGCGATGGCACGGGGATGCGGAAGCTCGCCGATGCCGCGACGGCGCTCGGCGGACTGCCGTGGAGCGCGGTCCCGAGTCCGAGCGGCGAGCGCGTCGCGCTCTGGGCCTACAACGCCGATGGCCACGTCGCGATCGTCGATCTGCGCGACGGCGCCGTCGCGCGGGTCGCCGGGCCGTTCCGGCGCTCCGCCGCGGATGCGGGCGTGCGGCTCGCGTGGTCGCGCGACGGCGCGCTGCTCGCCGGCACGGACAGCGATTCCGAGGAGGGGCCCGCCAAGGCCCGCGTCCGGATCGCGGACGTCGCGGCCGATCGCACCGCCCGCACGATCGAGGGCGGTGTCATCGGCCTCTCGGCGTTCCCCACCGGCGAGCTCGTGGTCATGCGCGACTCCGGCGAGCGCGGCGCGGGGCAGCGGCTGCTGGGCCTCGTCGTGGGTTTCGACGGCCTCGAACATCGCCGGTACCTCGGCTGCGGCTGGTCCATGTCAGGGGACGCGCGCTACCTCATGGAGAGCGAGTGTGGCGGCGCGGGCTATCCCGGGTACACGCTCATCGACCTCTCGACCGGCGCGTCCGAGGGCTTCGGCGCGGCCACGCCGTTCGCGCGGTGGCTGGCCGACGGCCGCGCCGCGTTCTACTGAGCGCGTAGCATCCTCGCGCCGTGCCGAACGAGACGCCGCTCAGCGTCGCCTTTCTGCTGACGACCCTCATCGTCGTCGCGACACCGGGCACCGGCGTCCTCTACACGCTGGCGGCCGGGCTCTCGCGCGGCGCCCGCGCGAGCGTCGTCGCCGCGTTCGGCTGCACGCTCGGCATCGTGCCGCACATGCTGGCGGCGATCACCGGTCTCGCGGCGCTCGTGAACACGAGCGCGATCGCCTTCCAGAGCCTGAAGGTCCTCGGCGTGCTCTATCTGCTCTACCTCGCGTGGAGCTCGCTCCGCGACAGGCGCGGGCTCGTGGTGGCGGAGGAGGCGGCTCCCCGATCCGCGGCAACGGTCATCGTGACCGGGGTGCTGATCAACATCCTCAATCCGAAGCTCACGATCTTCTTTTTCGCGTTCCTGCCGCAGTTCGTGAGCGGCACCGCGCCGGACGCGTTGCTCACCATGGTGGAGCTGAGCGGGGTCTTCATGCTCGTCACGTTCGTCGTCTTCGTCGGGTACGGGGTCTTCGCCGCGGCGGTCCGCCGTCACGTCATCGCGCGCCCGCGGGTGCTCGCGTGGATGCGCCGCGGCTTCGCCGCATCCTTCGTCCTGCTGGCGGGCCGGCTCGCGATCCCAGATCGGTGACCATCCCGTCCGCGCCGAACCCGGTCAAGAGGATCGGGCGGATCCTCGGCCCCGGTTTCATCAGCGGTGCCGCGGACGACGATCCGAGCGGCATCGGCACCTACGCGGTCGCGGGCGCGAGCCTCGGTCTGCAGACCCTCTGGATCGCCCTTCTCAGCTTCCCATTGATGTCGGCGGTGCAGAACGCGTGCGCGCGCCTCGGCATGATCAGCGGCCAGGGGCTCGCCGGCGTCCTGCGCGACCACTATCCCCGCTGGATCCTGTACGGCTCGGTGGCGCTCCTCTTCGTGGCGAACACGATCAACGTCGGCGCCGACCTGGGCGCGATCGCGGACGCGGTCCACTCGATCAGCGGAGTCCGGGCCATCTGGCTCGTGGTGCCCGTGGCCGCCGGGATCCTCGCGCTGCAGATCCTCGGCAGCTATCGCCTGATCGCGAGCACCTTCAAGTGGCTGACGCTCGCGCTGCTCGCGTACGTCGTCGACGCGTTCGTGGTCCGGCCGGACCTCGGCGAGACGTTGCGCGCGACGGTCATCCCGACGATCAGCCTGGATCCGGCGTACGTGATGACGGTGGTCGCGATCCTCGGCACGACGATCTCGCCGTACGTCTTCTTCTGGCAGTCGAACGAGATGGTCGAGGAGGAGATCGAGCTGGGCCGGACGACGACGGAGGCTCGGCGCGGCGCGTCGCCGGCGGAGATCCACAACTCGGACATCGACGTGAACGTCGGGATGGCGTTCTCCAATGTCGTCATGTACTTCATCATCCTGGCGACCGCCCTCACGCTGTTCCGAAACGGGAAGACCGACATCAAGAGCGCCGCCGACGCGGCCGAGGCGTTGAAGCCGCTGGCCGGCGACTTCGCCGGGATCCTCTTCGCGGCCGGGATGATCGGCGCGGGACTCCTCGCGGTCCCGATCCTGTCCGGCTCCGCGGCCTACGCGATCGCCGAGGCCTTCGGCTGGGAGTTCGGCCTGCACGCGCACTGGAGCCGCGCGAAGCCGTTCTACGCCGTCATCGTGATCGCCACGCTCGCCGGGGTGGCGATGAACTTCGCGGGCATCAATCCGATCGATGCGCTCTTCTACTCGGCGGTGCTCAACGGGATCGTGGCGCCGCCCCTGCTCGTCATGGTCATGCTCGCCGCACGGAACCGGAAGGTGATGGGCGATCAGACGATCGGGCCGGTCCTGACGGCGTTGGGCTGGGCCGCGACGGTCGGCATGCTCCTCGCGCTGGCCGGCCTCGCGTACGCGACGCTCGCGTCCCGGGGTTCGTAGCGCCGCGCGTGTTCGGTACGATTCGAGCGTGCTCGACGTAGTCGTCATCGGCGCCGGCCACGCCGGTCTCGCGGCCAGCCGCCGCCTCGCGGACGCGGGGCTGGACCACGTCGTCCTCGAGCGCGGCGAGGTGGGCGAGAGCTGGCGCGCGCAGCGCTGGGATTCGTTCGCGCTCAACACCCCGAACCGAATGAACCGGCTACCGGGAGCCGGTCCGGACGCGTCGGATCCCGATGCCTTCGAGCCTCGCGACGCGTGGACCGCGCGGCTCGATCGGTACGCCGAGACGCACGGTCTTCCGGTGCGCAGGCATACGACCGTCGTGCGCGTCGAACGTGACGGCGAGGCATTCCTCGTCTCCCGCGAGCCCGGCGACCCGATCCGCGCGCGGAACGTGATCGTCGCCGCGGGACTGATCAACGTGCCGAGGATCCCGGCGATCGCGGACGGGCTCGATCGGCGCGTCGGCCGCCTCACGGCGGGGACGTACCGGCGGCCGGACACGCTGGAGCCCGGCGCCGTCCTCGTCGTGGGCAGCGCGCAGTCCGGCTGCCAGATCGCCGAAGACCTCCTGGACCACGGCCGCGAGGTCTACCTGGCCACGGGGACCGTCGGCCGGCTGCCTCGCCGGATGCGCGGGCGCGACACGCTCGTCTGGATGACCGAGACCGGCTGGATGGACGAGCGGCCCGCCGACCTCCCCGACCCCGCGATGATGCGCATGCCGCAGCCTCAGATCTCCGGCGTCGGTCCACGTGGCCGGACGGTGAGCCTGCAGTCCCTCGCCGCACGCGGGGTGCAGCTGCTCGGACGGCTCGCCGGCGTCGATGGAGCCACGCTCGGCTTCGGTTCCGACCTGGCGGCGCACGTGCGGTTCGCGGACGAGATGTCGCGCCGCATGCGCGCGGACGTCGACCGGCACATCGCCGCCGCCGGCCTGGACGCGCCGCCGTCGGATCCCGACCCGGCCGACGAACCCGCGAGCGATCCGGAGGCGTTCACCGGACCCGCCGAGCTCGACCTCGTCGACCGCGGGATCTCGACCGTGATCTTCACGACGGGCTTCAACGCCGACCTGTCGTGGCTCCGCGTGCCGACCCTCGACGAGCGCGGCGCGCCGATCCACGACGAGGGCCGCTCGCCGGTCGACGGGCTCTGGTTCCTGGGGGTGCCGTGGATGCGGCAGCGGAAGTCCGGGAACATCTGGGGCGCGATGGACGACAGCGCGCACGTCGCCGGTCAGATCGTGCGTCGCAGCAGCGGCTCGGCGGCCCGACGCTAGGACGCGTTGGATCCAATCCGCTATGAAGTGGTGAGGGCGAGGAGCGCGTCAGCGAACGGCTCGGGGTCCGTCAGCATCGAGTAGTGATGGGTCGCGAGCTCATGGACGCGCCACCCACCTGCACGTGCCTGGGCGGCCACATCGGCGTACGCCGGC
>JAXDLF010000266.1:0-3933 GCA_034666765.1 Chloroflexota bacterium | reverse complement strand
CTGCCGTTCGAGGCCACGACCCACAACCTCGAGCACGGCGGGATCGTCATCGTCTACAACGGCCTCACCGCGAGCGAGCTCACGCAGCTGAAGCAGTTCGTCAACGACACGATGACCAGGACGAGGTTCGCCAAGGTCCTGCTGGAGCCGTACACGGGCCTGACCGGGGCGAAGGTCACCGCGACCGCGTGGGACTATCGCCTGAACCTGCAGACCGTCGACACGGCGTCACTGACGAAATTCATGACCGTGCACTACGACCAGCCGCCCGCACCGGAGCCCGGCGCGGCCTGGTGAGCTTGGCCGGCTGACCGGCTGACCGGGGGTCTAATCGCCCCAGTAGCGCTCCTCTTTCCAGGGGTCGCCGGTGTTGTGATAGCCGTTGCGCTCCCAGAAGCCCGGCTTGTCGACGGCCGAGAACTCGATGCCGCGGAGCCATTTCGCGCTCTTCCACGCGTAGAGGCGCGGGACCACCAGACGGGCCGGCTGGCCGTGCTCCGCGGTGAGCGGCTCGCCGTTCGCCCGAAGCGCGATCAGGCAATCGTCGCGCAGGCAATACTCGAGCGGCGTGTTGGCGGTGAAGCCGTGCTCGGAGTGCGCGATCACGAACTTCGCGTCCTCGGTGGGCTGGGCCAGCTCGACGATCTTGCTGAACGCGACGCCTTCCCACTTCTGGTCGAGCCGGGACCACGTCGTCACGCAGTGCATGTCGGCCGTGACGACCGTGTTCAGCTCCTTGTCGAGGGCCTGGAACTCGTCCCAGGTCCAGCGGAGCTCGTTCTTCACCTTGCCGAAGATCCGGAGGTCCCAGGTCTTTGGATTGAACGTCGGGACCGGCCCGTAATGGAGGACCGGCCACTTCTCGGTCAGGTATTGGCCCGGCGGGACGCGCGCGGCCTTGTCGGCGGGCAGGTCCGCCTTCTTCGTGAAGAATTTCATTCGAGTCCCGCGGCTCGGCGCAGCATCTTGAAGGTGTAGATGCCGGTGTCGTGGCCGTCGCCCCACTCGGGAGTCAGCCCGTACCGCCCCACCGCGTATACCTCCTTCAGCTCGGTCTGCTTCTCGGTGAACATCGTGTCCGCGGAAACATTCCCTTTATACGCGCCCTCTCCGGCGCAGTAGGCGCACGGGCAGGCCCGCCGGAACGGCTCCCACGTGTACTCGGACACCTGGGCGTCGTCCCACGTCATCTCGAAGACCTTTCGTTCGGGGAGGATCCGCCAGCCGGTCGGCCGGTGGAACACGTCGGCCACCAGCCCGATGATACGGACGCGATGGCGACGCTGGATGACTTCGACCGGATCGAGATGCGCGTCGGCCGCGTCGTCGCGGTGGACGACTTCCCCGCGGCGCGCAATCCCTCGTACAAGCTGACGATCGATTTCGGCCCGTTCGGGACGCGGCGGTCGTCGGCTGCGGTGCGGCCCTGGTACACGAAGGAGCAGCTGCACGGCCGGCTCGTCGTCTGCGTGACCAACTTCCCGCCGCGGCGGATCGCGACCTTCGACTCCGAGGTGCTGACGCTTGGGGCGATCGACGCGGAGAAGAAGGTCACGCTGCTGGAGCCCGACGCGGACTGCGAGCTCGGGAGCCGGATCGGCTAGGCGGCCGCGCTCACCACTCGAAGAAGCGAAGCCGGTCGAACGGCCAGAACCGGAGGATCACCTTGCCGATGATCCGGTCGTCCGGCTGCGCGCCGAACGAGCGCGAGTCGCTCGAGGCCTGGCGGTTGTCGCCAAGGGCGAAGAACTCGTCGGGCGGGACCTTCAACGGGAAGGCGACCGCCGGCGATTGCGGCGTCGTCGCGCCGTGCGCGCCCGGGTAGTCGGTCTTCGTCCCATTCACGTAGAGGTCGCCGTCCTTCAGGTCGATCGTGTCGCCGGCGACCGCGGCCACCCGTTTCACGTACGGGATGGTGGAGTCGGTGGTCGGCTGGAACACCACGATGTCCCCGCGCTGGGGCGTTCCGAACCGGTAGTCCACCTTGCTGACCAGGACGCGATCGCCCTGGAGCAGTGTCGATTCCATGCTCCGTTGACGGACCTCGGTCACCTGCACGACGAACAGGTTCAGGACGACCGAAATGATGACCGCGAGGGCGAGCGCCTGGATGATCTCCAGCGCCGCCCGCCACGAGAACGGCGGCTCGGACTCGGTGTGCACCCCCGGATCGTTCCGGTCGCGCGGATCGGCTGGATAGGTGTTCTTGACCGCCATCACATCAAGTGTGGCACGCTGCGCCTCCGGTGGATGTGACCGAGCGGTCGCTCTGGCGACACGGCGATTTCATGAAGCTCTGGACCGGTCAGACGGTGTCGGAGCTCGGCTCGGTCGTGACGCGCACCGCGCTTCCCATCGCCGCCGTCATCACATTGGACGCGAACGCGCTCCAGGTCGGGTTTCTGGTCGCATCGGCGTCGACCGCGGTCCTGCTCGTCGGCCTGTTCGCGGGCGCGCTCGTCGATCGCTCGCGGCGCCGTCCACTGATGATCGCGGCCGACGCGATCCGCGCGGTGGTCCTCCTCTCGATCCCGTTCGCCGCGCTCGCCGGATCGCTCCGGATCGAGCAGCTGTACGTCGTCGCGTTCGTCGAGGCCGCGCTCGGATCGGTCTTCGACATCGCCTACCGAACGTACCTCCCATCGCTCCTGCCGCCGCACCGGCTGCTGGAGGGCAACGCGAAGATCGGGATGACCAGCGCGATCGCCGAGATCGGCGGACCCGGGATCGGCGGCGCCCTGGTGCAGCTCATCACCGCGCCGCTCGCCCTGCTCGTCGACGCCGTCTCGTACGTGGTCTCCGCGTTGACGATCGGCGCGATTCGGGCCCCGGAGCGCTCGGTCGAGCACGTGGAGGGCCCGGCGGGCCTGCGGCGGCAGCTCGCCGAGGGCTTCGGCGCCGTCGCCCGGCATCCGCTGCTGCGGCCGATGGCGCTCGCGTCGGTGATCAGCGCGCTCTTCGGGAACTTCTTCGCCGCGCTCTACACGATCTACGCGCTGGACGAGCTCGGCCTGTCGCCGCTGCTCCTCGGGATCGTCATCTCGGCCGGGGGTGTGGGCGCGCTCGTGGCCAGCCTCTTCGTCGGCCCGCTCACGCGCCGGGTCGGCTTCGGTCCGGCCATTGTCTGGACCCGCGTGGCCGCCGGCGTGCTCGGGGTGCTGGTGCCGCTGGCCGGTGGCCCGCCGCTCGCCGCGGCCGCCTTCCTGTTCGTGCCGCAGCTCTTCGGCGACGGCCTGCAGACCGTGTCGCTCATCGACCAGCTCACGGTCCGGCAGCAGGTGACGCCTGTGCGGCTGCTCGGACGGGTGAACGGCACCCTGCACGTGCTCTTAGAAGGAGTCGGCCCGATCGGCGCGCTCGCCGGGGCCGTCCTGGCCGAGGCGTTCGGGATCCGGACGGCGATCTGGATCTCGGTGTTGGGATCGCTCGCCGGTGTGGGCTTCCTGGTGTTCTCGCCGGTGCGCCGGCTGGGTCCGGTAGCAACTCCGTAGCGCGCCCGCGCCACCGGGTAAATGGGTAGGGCGGCCACTTGCCAGCCGGGGACCCTTCCTTTAGTCCTAGGTCGTCCGTACTAGTCGGCTCGCCGCCGGTGGATCGGACGTGTGGCGTGGGGAGGGCGGAGTTTGGCGCGGGGGAGGGCTCGCGCCCTGGGACGATGGGTCCAGGGCGCCGTCATCGTTTCGATGATCGCGACGATGTTCGTCGCGGGCCCGCCGCAGCGCGCCCTCGCGAACCAGGTCGGCGCCGCCGAGGCGAACACGATGACGGTGTTCAACACCGACTTCGTCTCAGCCGGCTTCGGCGGGATGCGGGGGAACGGCGTCGGCACGATCACCCTCGCCGGCGTCAGTGGCACGATCACGAAGGCACTCCTCTACTGGCACGGGCCGACGAACAACGCGAACCCGGCGGTCAACGCGCAGGTCACCTTCG
>JAXDLF010000265.1:0-17289 GCA_034666765.1 Chloroflexota bacterium | reverse complement strand
CGGGGTCCTGCCCGCCCGCGTGCAATATCTGTATCTCCGTGTACGACACACCGCTCGCCATCGACGAGCTCCTGACCCAGCTCGCGGAGCAGCCGAAGGCTATCGCGGCGCTCACCGCAGGTCTGCCGCGAGCCCGATTGCAGCGTCCGCCACGCCGTGGCGAGTGGTCCCTCAACGACGTGCTCGCCCATCTTCGTTCCTGCTCCGACATGTGGGGCACGTACATCGCGACGATCATCGCCGAGGACCGGCCGACGATCCGAGCGATGAATCCCACCACGTGGATCAAGAGCACGAACTACCCCGAGCTGGAATTCGCGCCCTCGTTGCGGGCCTTTACGAAGCAGCGCGCCGAGCTCCTTGCGCTCCTGCGACCGCTGCCAAAGGCAAGCTGGTCGCGTCATGCGACCGTGACGGGCGCCGGAAGGCCGCGCCAACGGACGGTGCTGGACTATGCGCGGTGGCTCGCGAATCACGAGCGATCCCACCTGAAGCACATCGCGCGCATGGTTGACGCATGAGGAGGGAACCCTCGCCGCGATAGCCCCGCCGAGGATCTCGTCGACCCGCGCAGCCGCGGCGCAAGGGTTCTGGTTCGAGCGCATGGAGCAGAACGAGGTCGATATCGCGACGACCGAAGGGCCGCGACTGCGGGGCCCGCGTACCGCTCGGCCTGGTCCTACGTTTGAATGGGATGACGGTGATGGGAGCACGGCGGCTCGCGCTCTTGGCAGCCCTCGCGTTCGCCTGCACGTGCTCGGCTCCCGCCGCCGCGCCCTCGCCGACGATCGGAACCTCGGCAGTGGCCCCGGACGCAACTTCGCCGGCAGCCTCGAACCCGCAGGCATCAGCGACCGCGAGCCCGACATCGACGCCGTCCCTGACCCCGTCCCCGACGCCGTCCCCGACGCCGGCGCCGACGCCCGTCCCAACCCCCGCGCCGGCGGTCGGGGCCGCGATCCCCGAGATCCGCCTCGTGCGCGCGCTGGGCGGACTCGCGTTCAACTCGATGACCGGCGCACTCCAGGGTCCGGACGGGCGCTGGTACGTGGTCGAGCAGCCGGGACGCGTTCTCACGTTCCGTGAGGGCGACGCGAGCGCGACGGTGTTCCTCGATATCCGCGACCGCGTCAGTTTCGGCGGCGAGAGAGGTCTCCTCGGATTCGCGCTCTCGCCGAGCTTCGCGCAGACCGGTGTGTTCTTCGTCGACTACACCCGTGGTGGGCCGCTACGCACCGAGATCTCGAGCTTCACCTCGAACGGCACGGTGGCCGACAAGGCGAGCGAGGTGGTGGTCCTCGAGATCGCGCAGCCGTTCGACAACCACAACGGCGGTCAGCTCGCATTCGGACGCGATGGCTATCTCTACATCGGGATGGGGGATGGCGGCTCGGGAGGCGATCCGATGCGGAATGGACAGAACAAGAACGTGCTGCTCGCCAAGGTCCTGCGCGTCGATGTGAGCGACCGCACGAAGTACCGCGTGCCCTCCGACAACCCGTTCGCCGCCGGTGGCGGGCGCGGCGAGATCTGGGCCTATGGCCTGCGGAACCCATGGCGTTTCTCGTTCGACACCGCGACCGGCGCGCTCTGGCTCGCCGACGTGGGGCAGAACGCGTTCGAGGAGATCGATGTCGTGTCGCGGGGCGCGAACTACGGCTGGAACGCCATGGAGGCGACGCACTGCTACAACGCCTCGAGCTGCAATACGGCCGGTCTGACGCTGCCGGTCTTCGAGTACGGGCACGACCTCGGCTGCTCCGTCACGGGCGGGTTCGTCCATCGAGGATCCGCGCCCGACCTCCGCGGCGTGTACCTGTTCGGCGACTACTGCAGCGGTCGCATCTGGGGCCTTCGGTACGAGGGTGGCCGCGTCACCGCGCAAGCCCAGATCGCCACGTCCGGCTTCTCCATCGGGTCCTTCGCGCAGGACCGCGCGGGCGAGGTGTACGTGCTCCAATACGGATCGGCTGGCGGGATCTACAAGATCACCCGCTGAGCGGTCACCTCGTTGGCACGAACCTGAGCGAGATCGAATTCACGCAGTGGCGCGTGTTCTTCGGCGTCAGCTGCTCGCCGACGAAGACGTGACCCAGGTGCCCACCGCACGCGGCGCACTCGATCTCGACGCGATGACCGTCAGCATCCGGTACCCGGTCGACGGCGCCTTCGATCTCCTGGTCGAACGACGGCCAGCCGCAGCCGGAGTGGAACTTCGCATCCGAGACGTAGAGGGGCGCGTCGCACCGTCGGCAGACGTACGTGCCCTCGACGAAGAAATCGTCGTACTCACCCGTGAACGGGCGCTCGGTGCCCTTGTTCACGATCACGCGCGTCTCGTCCGGGGTCAGCTTGTTCAGCGCTTTCATCTCCATACCCTCGTGGCCTGATGTCCGGCAGGATCATCTTCTCACGCGGTCATCACCTGGCTCGCGTGGCTTGACGTCTGGAATACCGTCGACCCATGGGACGACCATGGTCCTGAGTGTCGCAATGGCTTGTCGTCATGGAGTCACGCGTTTCGCTGCGCTGATGGTTGTGTGCGCTCTCACGGCGTGTGGAGGAGCGGTCTGGATCACCCCACCGCCAGCCGTTGGCGCGTTCGCGGATCGGGTGATCCCTCCCTTCGACGGGATTGTCCGGATCGATCGAAAGGTCGTCGTTCAGCTCGGGAACGTCGTCCGACGCGAACCGCCGATACAGGGAGCGACTGACTCGAGCTGGGCGGTCGCCGTCGTGGGCGAGATCGCCCAGACGTGGGGGTTGCTGCCGGTCGGCAGCAGTCGGTGCGCCATATGGTTCGTGGATTCCGCCGGTTTGGTCTTCGCGTCTCAGCGCGGCCCGACCAGCACCTGCGACGCGTATCTCTCCGGCAGATAGGCCGTTGTGCCCTCGCTCGGGGTGCGGGGCATCAGCCGCCGAGCGGATCCTCTGAGCGGTCCCAGCGCTCGGTCGCGCGGCTCACCCGCGCCGCGTCCTCGATCAACTTGCGCAGCTTCCGCTCCGCCTCGCCGACGCCGCCACGCTCTTGGAGGTCGCTGAGAGCCGAGCGAGCCTCGGCCTCCAAATCCGCCATCGGTCCGCGCAGCTGTCGAGTCCACAGCGTGAGCATCTCGTCGCGGACGGCGAGCGCGAAGGATGCCTCGCGTTGGGCCGCCTCAGCGCGGTCGCGCGCGGAGCGCAAGGCCACGGTCAGCGCGACGACGAGCACGCCCTCCGCGAGCAGCGCGGCGAGGCCGATGAGATCGGCTGAGGAAAATTGATCGCCGTTGGGGAGGAAGAGAAGGCCGGTCGCCGCGCTCACCAGCACGGTCGCGACCAGCCCGGGCCCCCGTCCTCCGTACCACGCCGCCAACGCAACGGCGGCCGTAAGCAGCACGAAGGGATGCTCTTCGCCGAGTCCCGTGAGCAGCAGCTTGACCGCGACGGTCAGCAGGACAACGCCGATCGCGATCACGTAGCCGAGGGATTGATGCTGCGCCCGATGCTGCGGCGGATGAGGGTCACCGGCAACCGATCGGGCCGGTCGAACCCGGTCACTCACATGACCAATGGTATCGCCGTCCCCAGGCTCCGGCGGCCGGTCCGGCGCGCGGCTTGACTACGATGCCCAGCAACCACGGGGAGGATGCAAAGATGTACGGCACCGTTGCGCGCATGCGGCTCAAGCCCGCCATGGAAGCGAAGCTCAAGGACGAGCTCGCGCGGTACGAGCGACTCGAGATTCCGGGATTCGTCCGCACGATGGTGTATCGGATGGACCGCGATCCCAACGAGGTCTACATGGTCGTCGCCTTCGACGACAAGGCGAGCTACCTCGCGAACGCGCGTGATCCCAAGCAGGACGAGCGCTTCCGCCAGATGCGCGCGTTCCTGGAAGTGGACCCGGAGTGGCACGACGGCGAGATCATCGCGTCGGAGAGCGCGTAGCGCGTTGTCCGAGGGCTGGCCCGTGGCCGCCGGCGCCTCCGAGCTCAGCCCGGTGTGGTGGTTCTTCTCGAGGCCGTCATGACCAAAGTCGGCCTATAACTGCACGCGCAAGGAGAATCGACCATGGATACGTCCGCGGGAACCTACGCAGCGCGTCTGAACATCGACTACCCGGAACGCCTGGACCGGCTCACGACGCTCCTGCGCTGGATCTGGGCCATTCCGATCCTCATCGTCCTCGGCGCGCTCACCGCATCGGGGAGCCAGACCACGGTCACGCAAGGCGGCGAGCGCGTCATGAACAGCGGCGGAGGGATCTCCGGAGGGCTCTTCTTCGCGACCCTGCTCCTGATCGTGTTCCGCAAGCGGTATCCCCGCTGGTGGTTCGACTTCGCCCGCGAGCTCCATCGTTTCGGTGCGCGCGTCGGTGCGTACGTCCTGTTGCTCACGGATCTGTACCCATCGACGGTCGAGGACCAGGCGGTGCATCTGGAGATCGACTATCCGGACGTCGAGCGAGACCTCAACCGCTGGCTGCCGCTCCTGAAGTGGCTGCTGGCGCTCCCGCACTACATCGTCCTCCTCTTCCTCTGGGTCGGCGCGATCGTGGCCGTCCTGATCGCCTGGTTCGCCATCCTCATCACCGGTCGCTATCCGCGTGGACTCTTCGATTACGTGGTCGGAGTCGGCCGGTGGACCCTCCGCGTCTCCGCCTATGCGTACCTGCTGGTCACCGACACGTACCCGCCTTTCAGCCTCAAGTGACCCACGGCGGAGCCGGCTCGGGCCGGCTCCGCTCGCGCGACGGCACTTCTCCGGAGCTCCTGCGTCGCTGGATCGGCGACCCGTCACCGTACGGCTTGGGTAGCTCCGTCCAAGGACGAGGCCTAGGGTGAGGTCATGGGTCCCCGGCACTCGGTCGGTCGCGCGATCGGCATCGTCATGGCGTGCGTTCTCGCGGCCTGTAGCGCTCAGCCGGCCGTGAACCCGGCGCCCGCGGCCAGCTCGAGCGCGAGTGCGACCGCGACCGGTACCGGGACCGCGGCTCCAACTCCGTCGCCGCAGCCCACGCTCGAATGCGCGGCGCAGGTGCTCTCGAGGATGACCGAGGACCAGCGCATCGGGCAGCTCTTCCTCCTTGGCCTCGCGGGTGACCAGCTCGGACCCGCGGAGACGAGTGCGATCCGAACGCGGCATTTCGGGTCGGTCTGGTTCGTCGAGCAAAGCGCGGCCGGCGTCGCGGCGATCCGGTCGGTCGCGAACGCGGTGCAGGCGCTCGCCGCCGATACGACCGCGAACGTTCGCTTCTTCATCGCGGCCAATCAAGAGGGCGGCCTCATCCAATCGCTGTCGGGTCCGGGCTTCACGACGATCCCGAGTGCGCTCGATCAGAGCGGCATCGACCCGGTGTCGCTGCGCGCGCAGGCCGCGCAGTGGGGTGCCGAGCTCGCGAGCGCCGGCGTGAATCTGAACTTCGCCCCGGTGCTCGACGTCGTCCCGCCCGGTGCCGACGCGCAGAACGAGCCGATCGGCGTGCTGAAGCGTGGCTATGGACACGATCCCGCGACGGTCGGCGCGCACGGCATCGCGTTCATGCGCGGGATGGACGGTGCGGGTGTGGCGACGACGGCCAAGCACTTCCCGGGTCTGGGACGGGTCAAGGGCAACACCGACTTCACCCCGTCGGTCGTCGACACGGCGACAACGCCCACCGACGCGTACCTCGCGCCGTTCCGTGACGCGATCGCGGCCGGGATCCCGTTCGTCATGATCGCGCTGGCCACCTACCAGCAGATCGATCCGTCGGCGCTCGCGGTGTTCTCGCCCGTCGTGATGCGGCAGCTGCTCCGTAACTCGCTCGGGTTCAACGGCGTCGTCGTCTCGGATGATCTGGGCGCGACGGCCGCGGTCGCCAACATCGCGCCCGCCGATCGGGCGATCAACTTTCTCGCGGCCGGTGGCGACCTCATCATCTCCAAGACGATCGCGCCCGCGGTCGCGATGGCGGACGCGATCCGTGCGCGCGTGACGGCGGATGCGGCATTCCGCAGCCGAGTGGATGACGCGGCCCTCCGCGTGGTCAGGGTCAAGGTGGCGCGCGGCCTCGCCTCCTGCGCGCCGTAGCCGGTGACGTGCACCGCGACGAGCTAGCCATCGACGATGCGCTCGTGCGCCGCCTGCTCGCCGCGCAGTTTCCGCAGTGGGCCGACCTTCCGCTCGAGCGGGTCGAGTCCGACGGGACGGACAACGCCATCTATCGGCTCGGCGGCTACATGGCCGTCCGGCTCCCGCGCATCAATTGGGCGGTCGGGCAGGTTGAGAAGGAGCACCGGTGGCTGCTGCGACTGGCTCCGCATCTTCCACTCGCCATCCCGGTGCCGCTTGCGAGAGGAGTTCCGGGCGAGGGCTATCCCTGGGACTGGTCGGTGTACCGGTGGCTCGACGGCGAGAACGCGACGGTCGACCGCATCGCCGATCTGCGCCAGGCGGCGTTGGATCTGGCGAGCTTCGTCGCTGCCCTGCAGCGCATCGATCCGGCCGGTGGGCCGCTCGCGGGCGGCGAGAATTCCCGCGGCGTGCCACTCGCGATGCGAGACGCCCGCACGCGCGCCGCGATCGCGTCGCTGCGCGGCACGCTCGATACCGACGCGGTGACCGCGGCGTGGGACGAGGCGCTTCGCGCGCCGGCGTGGTCCGGCCCGGGGGTCTGGGTCCACGGAGATCTCCATGCCGGGAACCTGTTGGCCCGGCACGGCCGGCTCAGCGCCGTCATCGACTTCGGGGCGCTGGCCGTCGGCGATCCCGCCTGCGACTTGATGGGCGCATGGATGCTGCTGACCCCCGACACGCGAGTCGTGTTCCGCGCGGCGCTCGCGGTCGACGAGGCGACCTGGGCGCGCGGCCGGGGCTGGGCGCTGTCGGTCGCGCTGATCATCCTTCCGTATTACAAGGACACCAATCCCGTGCTCTGCGGTATCGCGCGGTACGCCGTCGCCGAAGTCCTTGCCGACCGCACCCGCCGCCGCTGAGTATCCGAGGAGCACTCCTCGCCCGACGAGGAGATCGGAGGCGTCGGCACGTCGTAACCTCGGGACGGGCGCCGCGCGACGCGCTCATCGGTCCAATTTGCCCTTGTTGCGGTGGTAGGCTCGTCCCGCGACTCGCTCGCCTGGGGAGGGACCGTCCATGTCGTACCGTCGCCTCGCGATTCTCTTCGCGACTCTGGCACTCATCGCCGCCGCGTGCGCGCCGGGCACGACATCGGGCGCGAGCGGTAACCCGCAGGCCTCCGCCGGCGGCGCGTCGAGCACGCTCGTCTACTACGCGGACGTCAGCGACCTCATCTCGCTCGACCCCGCGGTCGCGTACGAATTCAGCGGAGTGCTGCTCGTCCACAACGTGTACGAGACCCTCGTGAAGTTCGAGGGCGCCGATCTCGCGACGATCAAGCCGAGCCTCGCGTCGAGCTGGGACGTCAAGGACTCGGGCGCGCAGTGGGACATCACGTTCAAGCTGAAGTCCGGCGTCAAGTTCGCGAGCGGGAACGCGCTCACCGCGGACGACGTCGTCTACTCGCTGCAGCGCGTCATCAAGCTCAACAAGTCGCCCGCCTTCCTGTTCACCGACATCGCGCAGCTCAAGGCCGAGAACATCAAGGCCACCGATGCGAGCACGGTCGTCGTGAGCATGCCGAAGACCGCGAGCCCACAGGGGTTCCTGTCGATCCTCACCTTCACCGTCGGCGGCATCGTCGACTCGAAGGACGTGAAGGCCAAGGAGGCCGCCGGCGATTCCGGCTCCGGCTATCTGCTCGATCACTCCTCGGGGAGCGGTCCATTCGCGGTCGATCACTGGACGAAGAACTCCGAGGTGCTGCTGAAGGCGAACGCGAATTACGGCGGCACGAAGCCCGCCCTGAGTGGCGTCCTCGTCAAGCACGTGCCTGAATCCACGAACCAGCAGTTCGCCCTCGAGAAGGGCGACGCCGACGTCGCGCGCAATCTCAGCCCGCAGCAGATCGCGGCGCTTCAGGGAAAGCCGGGCGTCACCACGACCTCGGGGAACAGCCTGCTCCTCGTCTACGTCGGCATGAACGCGACCGTGAAGCCGCTCGATAACGTCAACGTCCGCGAAGCCCTCCGGATCGCCGTCGACTACGACGGCATCGTGAAGGACCTTCTGAAGGGCAACGCCAAGAAAGTGCAGGGCATCGTCCCGGCGGGGCTCGCCGGCTACAACGACGCCACGCCGTTCCAGGCCGACGTGACCAAGGCGAAGGCCCTCCTGACCCAGGCCGGCGCGGACAAGGTGACCCTCGAGCTGCTCGTCCCGACCGGTCCCGCGCCGGGCGGCGTCGCCTGGGCCGACCTCGCGGCCAAGCTCCAGTCCGACTGGGCGAAGATCGGCGTGACCGTCACGATCAAACAGACCACCCAGGCCGAGCTGCTCACGTCCTATCGCGCGCAGAAGGGCCAGCTCGTCATGATCCTCTGGGGCCCGGACTTCCCGGACCCCGACGCGAACGTCGGTCCGTGGACCGACTACGCGGCGAAGTCCATCGCGTTCCGCAACGCGTGGGATGACAAGATCGCTCTCAAGGGTCGCGAGGCGGCGCTCATCACGGACACCGCGAAGCGCGCGACCGCCTACAAGGAGATCACCGACTACGTGCTCCACAACGGGCCGTACGTCGTGCTCTACCAGCCGACGGAGCTCTTCGGCCTGCGTTCCAACGTGAAGGGCTTCGCCTGGAACCCGATGGGATGGTTGGATTTCGCGTCGATCACTAAGTAGGCGCCGAGGGCGCCATGCGATTCCTGGGGTTCCTGCTACGGCGCATCGTCGGGATCGCGGCCGTGATGATCGGAGTGTCGGTCATCACGTTCGCGATCTCGCACGTCATCCCGGCGGATCCCGCGGCCGCGGCGCTCGGTGATCACGCGACAGCGGACCAGATCGCGGAATTTCGGAGCGCGTATCACCTCGACCGGCCGGTAGCCGAGCAGTACGCCATCTACGCCGAAGGCCTCCTGCACGGAGACCTCGGCCGGAGCATCCGCACCCGTCGGGACGTGGCCGCCGATCTGGCCGATGCGTTCCCGGCGACGCTCGAGCTGTCGTTCGCCGCGCTGCTGGTGTCGTTGCTCGTGGGCCTTCCCCTTGGCGTGTGGTCCGCCGTGTTCCGCGGGCGCCTCCCGGATCTGGCCGTCCGCCTGTTCGCGCTCGCCGGAGGCTCGATCCCGGTGTTCTGGCTCGGGCTGATCGTGATCGGACTCGGCTACTACCAGCTCGGATGGTTCCCCGGCGGCGGCCGCATCGATACGTTCGTCGCGCCGCCGCCCACGCGGACGGGTCTCTACGTCGTCGACAGCGCCATCGCCGGCGACCTCGACGCCCTCCGGAGCAGCGTCCTGCACCTGGTGCTCCCCGCGCTCACTCTCGGCTACTTCTCGACCGCCGTCATCGCGCGGATGACGCGGTCGAGCATGGTCGAGGTGCTCGGTCAGGACTACATGCGCACGGCGCGGGCCAAGGGCCTGCGCGAGCGGATCGTCATCTTCCGCCACGGCCTGCGCAACGCGTTGATCCCGACCGTGACGATCATCGGATTGACCTTCGGGAGCCTGCTCTCCGGTGCAGTGCTGACGGAGACGATCTTCAGCTGGCCGGGCCTCGGTCGCTACGCGACGGCGTCGGCGGTGAGCCTCGACTTTCCCGCGGTCATGGGCGTGACGCTGCTCGCCGCGGTCGTCTATCCGCTCGCCAACCTCGCGGTGGACATCGCGTACTACTGGCTCGACCCGCGGATCCAGCGTGGTTGATCGCAGCGCGCTGGGGTGGGGCCGGCTGCGATCGGTCGCGCGCGCCCCGATCCTCCGCAACCCGCTGAACCTCGGCGCGATCGTGGTCATCGCCGCGTTCGCGATCGGCGCGCTGCTCGCTCCGCTCATCGCCCCGGCCGATCCGCTCGCGCAGTCGCTCGGCTCGCGGCTCGATCCGCCGTCGCCGGCGCACTGGCTCGGAACCGATCAGCTCGGCCGCGACATCCTGAGCCGGCTGCTGTACGGCGCGCGGATCTCGCTGGTCATCGGGCTCGTCGTGGTCGCCTCGGCGGGGATCTTCGGCACGTTCATCGGCGTCGTCGCCGGCTACGCCGGCGGTCTCATCGATGAGGCGCTGATGCGCTTCACCGAGATCTTCCTCGCGTTCCCCCCGCTCATCCTCGCCATGGCCATCGCCGGCGCGCTCGGACCGAGCCTCACGAACGCCATCATCGCCGTCGCCGCGGTCACGTGGGCCGTGTACGCGCGCCTCGCGCGCGGCCAGCTGCTGTCGCTGCGCCGTCGCGAGTACGTCGAAGCGGCCCACGCCATCGGCGCGTCCCAGGTGCGGATCCTCGTGCGCCATCTGCTTCCGAACGCGCTCGCGCCGTTGCTCGTGCAGGCGAGCTTCGACATGGGGTCCGCGATCATCGCCGCGGCAGGCCTGAGCTTCATCGGCTTTGGGGCGCAGCCGCCGACGCCGGAATGGGGCGTGATGATCAGCGAGGGTCGTAACTTCATCAGCACCGAGCCGTGGCTGTCGCTGTTCCCCGGTCTCGCGATCCTGTTCGCGGTCGGTGCCTTCAACG
The DNA here is from genome assembly GCA_034666765.1 of Chloroflexota bacterium. Taxonomy (GTDB): domain Bacteria; phylum Chloroflexota; class Limnocylindria; order P2-11E; family P2-11E; genus UBA4735. Next base: position 6,728 of record JAXDLF010000265.1, on the reverse strand, counting down.
TGCTCGGTGACGGCCTCCGCGATGCCCTCGATCCGCGCCTGCGCGGTGTGGGCTGAGCTCGACGGCGTCGTACCGTAGGCCGGTGCGCAGAGCCGTCGCTGCCGCCGTCGCCCTGCTCGTCTCGTGCACGGCCGCGCCGCCGGTCTCCGTGCCGAGCCCGAGCTCCACCGCCGGCGGGTCCGTCGGCGTGCCCGGCCCGAGTGCGCCCGTCGCGACCGCACGGCCTTCCACCGCGGCCTTCGCGCTCACCGAGTTCCCCGTCCCGCGCGGGCACGCGCCGCACGATGTCGCGCCGGCCGCCGACGGTGGCGTCTGGTACACGGCGCAGGCCGCGGGCGCGCTCGGGTGGCTCGATCCGAAGACCGGCCGGACCCGCGCGATCGCGCTCGGCGCCGGGTCCGCGCCGCACGGCGTGATCGTCGGGCCCGATGGTGCGCCGTGGGTGACCGACGGGGGTCTGAACGCGATCGTTCGCGTCGACCCCGCGACGAACGACGTGAAGCGTTTCGCTCTTCCGGCCAACCGGGCGAACGCGAACCTGAATACGGCGACCTTCGATCGTGACGGCACGCTCTGGTTCACCGGCCAGAGCGGCGTGTACGGCCGGCTCGATCCGAAGAGCGGGTCGCTGGCGGTGTTCGACGCGCCGCGCGGCGCGGGGCCGTACGGCATCGCCACCTGTCCCGACGGCAACGTCTACTTCGCGTCGCTGGCCGGGAGCTACGTCGGCCGGATCGCGCGCGAGACCGGCGGTGTGGTCCTGCTCACCCCGCCGACCGCGGGGCAGGGAGCGCGGCGGGTCTGGTGCGACTCGAAGAGCCGGGTGTGGGTGAGCGAGTGGAACGCCGGACAGCTCGCGCGGTACGACGGATCGGGCTGGAGGGAATGGCGGCTCCCCGGCCCGACGCCGATGGCCTACGCGGTGTTCGTCGACGATGCCGACGTCGTCTGGATCACCGACTGGGGCGCGAACGCGATCGTCCGCTTCGATCCGGCGACCGAGGCGTTCAACGTCGTCGCGTACGCCCAGGCGAACGCGAACGTGCGGCAGATCCTCGGCCGGCCCGGCGAGCTGTGGGGGGCGATGTCCGGACAGGACAGGCTCGTGGTGGCGCGCGCGCCGTAGCGCTTGCGCGAGCGCGCGTGCGGAGTACCGTGGCGGCCGATGCCGCGGAGCGGGATCGTCGCGTTGCTCCTCGCTTCAGCCCTGGTGACCGGGCCGGCGTGCACGGTCGCGGCGCCGGCGGCACCCGATCCACTCCTCGTGCTCAATGCGCCCGGCGCCAAGTCGCAACCCGACGAGATCGTGGTCGTCGACCTCTCCGGCCGCGAGGTCCTCCGCCGGTCGACGGGTTCGTCCAACGCGCTGGCGAGCCTTCACGCGGCGAGCGCGCAGGTGGCGTTCTGGCGCCGAGCGGATGCCGGAGCGCAGGAGCTGGTCGTCTGGAACATCTCGTCGAATGCCGTGAAGGCGATCGCGACGGCGGCCATGCCTCCCGCGGCCGGTCCGGTGTGGTCGGTCGACGGATCGGCGGTCGTGACGCTCCACACGAGCACGCCCCTCATGTTCGGGCCGGGGGCGACGTTCGAGGGAACGGCCGAGATATCGGTGGTCGCGACGCAGAGCGGCCAATTCCGACGTCTAGAGACGGCGATTCCCTTCGTCCCGTTGTTCGCCAACGCCGACGTCGTCGCGGGCGAGACGTTCTCCGGCGACAAGCGGTACATCGTCGTCGACGCTCGCTCCGGCCAGCTGCTTCGAGAGCTGTCCCTCACGGGCGCCGCGGCCGTCCTCCCGACCGCCGATCCGGATGTCGTGATCGCGATGTACGAGGCCACCCCTCCCGGCGTGGTGATGGTCCACGTCGTGAATACGCAAACCCCCACCGCGGTCCGCGTATTCGGCCCAGTCAACGCGCAGCCGATGCCATCGTGGCCGGGGCGGAGTGAGGTGGTGTTCGTCGAAGGCGGCGACCTGAAGGCGTTCGACTACCGGGCGAACGCGACGCGCATCGTGGGCCGGTTCGACGGAGCGATCGTCGTGCTGAGCTTCGATACGCTCGGCACGGTCCTACTGGTCGCGCGAGCGGGCCCGGAATACGCAGGCACGTTCACGGTCGGCGCGAACGGGTTGACCTCCGCGGTGCGACCGGTCCCCCTCGATCCATCGCTGGGCGGCGGCGCGCTCGGGCTGGTGCGCATCAAGCCGTAGCCGCGCGACGCCGGCTGCGCTATGCCGCGGCGGGGCGACCTCGGGGCGCGACCTGCCCGACGGCGGTGGCGACCTCCGCGAGCTTGCGGGCGAGGGTCTGCATGCCGGCCGCATCGCTCGAGTCGGGTCGCATCAGAACGATCGCCTTGCCGAGCTCTCCGGCATCCGCGATGGCCTGGCCGTACGGGATCACGCAATCGGCGGCGCGCCCGAAGAACGAGGCAACTTGGTCGGCACCGACCCCGCCCGGTGCGGTGCGGTTCAGGCACAGCACGATCCGGTCGTCTTCGATGCCGAGCTTGGCCAGGACATCGAGCGCGTCCTTCGTTGCCCTCAGCACCGCGACCCGGGGCGTCGTGAGGATGCACAGCGCCTGGGCCGCGTCGATCGCCGCAAGGTTGATCTCCGCGAACGAGGGCGGAAGATCGGCGACGATGAAATCCGAGCTCGTTCGCAACCCATCCAGGACCCCGTTCACCGCGCTCACGCGGACGAGCTCAGCCTGCTCGGGACGCGCGGACGCCGAGATCACGCGGAGTCCGCTGCCTGCATGCGTTGCGATGAGCGAGTCGACGACGTCAGCGTCGATCGCCGTCGACGTGAGTCCGGCGATGTCCGCGAGCGTGTCGCGCGGACGCAGGTCGAGCAGGGTCGCGACGCTCGGTCCATACAGGCTGAGGTCGATGAGGCTCACCCGGTGGCCGTTCTTCGCGAGGCTCGTCGCCGCGTTCACCGCGAGCGTCGTCGTCCCGACTCCGCCCGCCGCCCTGACGAAGGCGATGACCGCCGCGACGGCCGTATCCGCGGGGACGCCGGCTCGATCGCGGGCCCGCCGCAGGAGGGTTTCGGCCTTCGCGAGCAGGATCGAGAGCTCGATGGGTTTCGACACGTACTCATCCGCGCCGGCGGTGTAACCGCGCAGAACATCGTCCTCGCGACGGAGCGCCGAGAGCATGACGATCGGGAGTCGCGCGGTGCGGCGATTCGCCCGAAGTCGCGCGGTCAGCTCGAAGCCATTGAGGTTCGGCATGTTCGCGTCGGTGATCAGGATGTCCGGTAGCTCGTCCTGCACGAGGCGCAGAGCCTCCAAGCCGTCGGCCGCGCAGCGCACCGAGTAGCCGCGCCGTTCGAAGAACGCGCTGATGAGCTTGCGGATCTGGGCTTCGTCGTCGACGAGGAGGACCGTGCTGCCACTCATGCCGTGTGCTCCTTGGGAAGATGTTGCTCGATCTTGGCTCGAAGCTCGGCCGCGCCGAAGGGCTTTCCGATGTAGCCCGCCGCGCCGTGGGCGATGAGCTGCTCGACCTGCGTCCGCTGCACGGACGCCGTCGCGAACAGAATCGGGATCCCGGCGGTCGCGGGATTCGCGTGCATCGCGTCCGCAACCCCGAATCCGTCGAGTCCGGGCATGGAGATGTCGGTCACGACCAGATCCGGGAGGAGGCGCTGGATCAGGGCAAGGCCCTGGAGCCCGTCGGGTGCGGTCCGAATCTCGTGCGGCGTCGAGCGCATCGTCATCCGGATGAACCGCTCGATCGTCTCATCGTCCTCGCAGAACACGATCGTCGCCACCTCGTCACCGATCCGCCGAGAGCTGAAGGGTGACGTGGAATGTCGAACCCTCGCCGAGCACGCTCTCGGCCCACACCCGACCACCGTGCAGCTCGACGATGTGCCGCGCGATCGGCAGGCCGAGGCCCGTGCCTTTGATCCCGCGGGTCTCCGCGGAGTCGACCCGGGTGAATCGCTGGAAGATCGTGTCGAGCGCCTCGGTGGGGATGCCGAGGCCGTGATCGCTGATCTGGACGTGGGCCAGCGGCCCCTCCGCGCGGCTTGAGATCTCGATGGCGCCCCCGTCCGGCGAGTATTTCACCGCGTTGGCGACGAGGTTCGTCATGACCTGCACGAGCTTGTCCCGGTCGCCAGCCACCGCCGGCAGGTCGGGGTCGAAGTCCACGGTCACGGGACGGCTCACGGCGTTCCCGGCGGTGCCCTCGACGACCTCCTCCAACACGGCGTTCAGGTCAACGGGCTCGAGGTGCATCGTGACGCGCCCGGTCTCCATCCGGTCGAGATCGAGCATGTCGCCGATGAGCCGGCTCAGCCGCCGCGCATCGCGGTTGATGTCCTTCGCGAACTCGCGCATCTCCTCCGGGGTGAGGCCCTCTTCGCTCATCAGCTCGCTGAACCCCTGGATACCGGTCAGCGGGGTGCGGAACTCGTGGCTCACGATCGACACGAACTCGCTCTTGGCCGCGTTGAGCGACTCGAGGCCGTCCAGGCGCTTCTCGAGCGCCTCGCGCGAGTGGGTGAGCTCGTCGGCCAGCATGTTGACCGTTGCCGCGATCGCGTCGAGATCGTCCCCATCTCCGAGGACCTGTGCGCGGGCGGTAAGATCGCCCGTCGCCAGCTGCATCGTGACCCGCAGCACCGCCGCGAGACGGTCCGGCCCGGGGTGCCCCGAGGTGACCTGGTCCGCCAGCGTGTTGACCGCCGTGGCGATCGCGTCGAGATCGGCGCCGTCGCCGACGATGTCCGCACGAGCGTCCCGATCGCCGGCCGCGATCTGCATCGTGACCCGCGCCACGTCGCGGAGGCGGTCCGGGCCGTCTAGTGGCGGACCGGACCCAGCCATGCCATCGCCTCGGCGGGGTCGGTGAAGAGCCGAGTCGGGACCGCCGGCCGGTTGAGGCTCATGAAGAAGCTCGCGATCACGCGGCTGAGCGGCGAGCCGACGAGGAAGGCGATCGCCGTCACCGTCGGCGTGGCGCCGAAGTGCTCGCGCGCCTGGCGGCTCGTGCTTTTCATCGACCTGACGTCGACCAGGACCGGGACCGGGGTGTGTCCGGCGACCGTCGCGATCCCCTCGGTGACCTGACGAGCCTCCTCGAGACCGCATTCGGTCCCGCGCGCCCACTCGACTCGGACGATCGACGAGCCGGCGCCCCGACTGATCTCGCAGAGGCGTCCGGTCGCGTTTTGGACGACGACGCTGCCTGGGGGGAGGTCGATTGCCGGCCGTTGCTGTTCCATGGCCGCGATGGTCGTTCGGCCAGGGACGCTTCGCCACGGGCGCGTGCGGGGGGTCGGCACCCACAGCTGCGGGGGGTCGTCGCCCGCTCCACCGGGAGGTCGAGGGAGCGCCCGGCCCACCCGGTCGGGCTAGGCCGGTCCCGCGGAGCCTGGCGGCGGGCGATTCCCCGGCATGGGTGAGCGCCGGCCACCGCGCCGGCCGTTGAAACAGGTGATGACCGATCAGATCGATTTCGTATGCGTCCGTCCCGACCATCAGGTCACCACGCTCGTCGAAGCGCTCACGATCTTCGAGGAGAAGTGGGCCTACTGCCCGTCCGCGCGGAACGACGGCCACGAGTGGCGCGCCTGCGGCGGGCTGAGCCTCGACGACCTGCGGAGACTGCTCCAGCGCTTTCCGGTCACACGCATCACATCCGCCTCGTGACTACGTCGGTCCGCCGAACGGGCTCCCCCGAGCGAGTGAAGAGGTTCCGACTGTCCCGGAGTTCACTGCCGTTATGAACGCGGTGATCGAGCACCTGTGCGCGAAGGAAGAGCACCAGCTCGCCGAGGACGTGGCGAGCCCGGTGATCCTCTACGCGGAGAAGTGGGGCTACTGCCCCGCGGGCGTGGCCGAAGGGCACGACTGGCGCGCGACCGGCGGCCGGACGCTCGCCACGGTCCGCGAGTGGCTCGGGCGCCCGGTCACGAGTTGATGTTCGGACGCAAGCGATCGGACGCGCCGCAGCCGGCTGCCCCGGCGCGTGAAATAGTCGGCAAGGTCGACGACCGCAACATCCCGTTCATCGACTTCCAGGGCCATGGGTTCGATCTCTTTCGCACGATCAACCTCGGCCACACCTTCTGGCGCGCGACCGTTGGCACCGAGCTCGAGCGTCTGGGCCGCGGGCAGATCGTCGTGATCGCCGCGTATACCCCCCAGGACCTCGAAGCATCGTGGCCGGTGATGCAGCGCTTCATGACCATCGTGCTCGCGATGGGATTGGGACCGCAGTACGGCGCACGCGCGCTGACGCTCGGCGCGGTGGGCTATCTGGACGCGGAACGCGACGAGGCCCATATCCAGGGCGGTTTCGGCGACGCGGTGGCGCGGGTTCGGCTGCGCGCGCTGCGCGAGACGCCGTACGGCCTCGCGGCATCGAGCTACAGCTAGCGGGGCATCCGCCGCTCGCGCATGGCTCGTCCCGTATCAATCTTTTGCCTTCGTCGGCTAGCCGGAAAGGGCCATGGGCGTCCCATCGGCCGCGGGCTACATTCGGCTCGTGAGTTTCCCTCGCGGGGGGGACGCAGCCAGGGCGCTGCCTCCTCATGCTCCACCCAGCACGAGCAAGGAGTCAGCTGTGGCCATGACGATCGACCCCGAAACGGCAGTTCCGGCATCCGCAGCTCCGCCGGCCGCAGTGCCGGCGATCGAGATGACCCAGCCGACGACCGCGGAACAGTCCGCGCCGCTCGCGCCCGCGACCCTCGAAGAGACCGG
>JAXDLF010000264.1:0-5937 GCA_034666765.1 Chloroflexota bacterium | reverse complement strand
CAACCCCGCTTCGACGGTCGCCCGCGCGGCCGCGCGATTGAGCGCGACCATCGACGCGACGGCGGATGCCAGATCCGCGGGCGACAGCTCGCCGTTCTTGTGGGCGGTGGTCAGGACCCCGGTGCCGATCGGCTTCGTGAGCCACAGGGCGTCGCCCGCGCGGAGCGCCCCCTTCGTGAGCAGCCGGTCGGGGTGCGCCCGTCCGGTGACGGCGAGCCCGAACTTGGGCTCCTTGTCGATGACCGTGTGGCCCCCGGCGATGACGCCGTCGCCCTCGGCGATCTTGTCGACGGCGCCCTGGATGAGCCGTTCGAGCGGCTCGAACGCCAGATCGTCGGGCCAGGCGACCACGTTGAGCGCGAACAGCACCTCGCCGCCCATCGCGTACACGTCCGACATCGCGTTCGCGGCGGCGATCGCGCCGGCGGCGTAGGCGTCGTCCACGATCGGCGGGAAGAAATCGACGGTCTCGATGATCGCGATGTCCGGGGCGACGCGGTACACCGCCGCGTCGTCGGCCGCTTTCAGCCCGACGAGCAGCTCCGCGGGGTCGCGCTGCGTGGCGAGGGGGCGCAGGACCTGCGCCAGTGGGCCGGGGCCCAGCTTCGCGCCTCAGCCGGCGCAGGACGACAAGCTGGTGAGCCTGATCTCCTCACGGGTGAACACGCGATGAGGATAGCCGCGACGCGCGCCCTCAGAGACCGGTCGGCGGCGTCCGGATGCCGGTGTACCAGAGCCCGATCGCGAGGACGATGAGCAGCACCGCCAGCGCGAGATGCGACATGCCCCGGCCGCGCCGGATGATCACGGCCAGGAGCAACAGTCCGGCGGCCGCGACGAGCGCGAGATCGAGGACCAAGAAGAACAGCTGCATCAGATCACGTTGTGCTCGGCCACGAGCGCACCGCGCGCGAAGCGGTCGAAGCGGAGCGCGCCGACATCGACGCTCGGCGCTTCGCCGCAGATCAGCTGCGCGACGACCTCGCCCGCCGCCGGCGCGTGCATGAGCCCATGCCCGGAGAAGCCCGCGGCGCAGACGAACCCGGGGACCTCGTCGACGGTGCCGAGGATCGGATGGCGGTCCGGCGTGTCCTCGTAGAAGCCCGCCCAGCCCGTCTTCACGGTCGCCTGCTCGAGCGCCGGGAGCCGCGAGAGCGCGTGCTCGACGACCGTCGGCAGGAAGTCCCAGTTGACCGAATCGTCGAACCGGGGCGGGTCGTCAGGATCGGCCATGCCGAGGAGCACCCCGCCGGACTCGCGATGGACGTACAGGCCGGAGGCGAACTCGATTGTCAGCGGGAACTCGTGATCCAGCCCGGCGACGGGCCCGGTGACGAAGATGTGCCGCCGGAGCGGCACGATCGGCAGGGCCAGCCCGACCATCTTGCCGATCTGCGCGCCCCAGGCGCCGGCCGCGTTCACGACCGTGCCGCACTCGATGCGCTCGTCACCGGCCCGCACGGCGACGACGCGCCCGCCGGAGACATCGATCGCGCGGGCGGGCGCGCCTTCGCGGAACTCGACGCCGCGCTCGCGGGCGCGGGCGACGTAGCCCTGGAGCATGGAGTGCGGATCCGCGTAGCCATCCTTGGCGCAGAACGTCGCGAAGCGGACGTCGTCCACGCGCAGCTCCGGGAAGACCGCCTGCGCCTCGGAGCCGGACAGCCGTCGCGCCGGCACGCCGAGGCGGTCCCAGAGCGCGAGCGACCGCTCGAACGGGACGACGTCCCGTTCCGCGGTGATCAGAAAGAGGTAGCCGACCTGACGGAACTGCGGGTCGATCCCCATCTCGTCCTTGAACGCCTCGATCCGCGGGAGCGCCCGCTGCGAGAGCCGGACGTTCACCTCCGTCGAGAACTGCAGGCGGATCCCGCCGGCGTTCTTGCCGGTCGACCCGTTGCCCAGACGGTCGCGCTCGAGCACGACGATCCGGCCGGCCCCGCGGAGGCTGAGGTGGTACGCGATCGAGGCGCCGATGACGCCCCCGCCGACGATGACGACGTCGGCGCCGCTCACTGCTCCGGCGGCACGGCGGACGGCGCGATGCGGACCATCGCGAGGAGCGCCTTGTACAGCTCGAGGTAGTCGCGGGAGGCGTACGCGACCGCGCGCGGACCGCTGCGCCGCGTGCCGGGGATGAGCTCGGCCATGTCGGCCATGGCCGAGGTGAGGAACACGAGCTCGATGTCGTTGCGGGCCCTCGGCCGCGTCGGCTTCGCCTCGCGCGCGACGTCCATGGCCTTCGCGGCGGCCACCTGCAGCAGCTCCTGGACCCGCTGCGGGTGGAGCATCTTCGCCGAGAACCGGCCGGTCGCGTCCTTCGTCTTGACGGTGACGCAGGACGGCACGAGCGCGCGCGCCTCACGGCACGTCGCGCCGTCGCCGGACACCAGGCTGACGCTCGCGTCGAAGTAGCCGGCGAGGTACACGTTGAGGGTGGTTTCGCCGACGGGCTCGCCGTTGAGCCGGCACTCGTAGATCGAGCGGCTCGCGTAGGTATGGTCCAGGACCGCGCGCGGATGTCCGGCGCGGCCGTGGTACCCGATGAAGAAGCAGGTGTCGTAGCCGCCGTCGATCCCCTGGCCCATGGACCACGGCTTCGCGGTCCCGACGAGGAGCTCGGCTCGCGGATCGACCTCGTCGGCGTAGAGGTTGTGCATGTTGCCGTGCGAATCGTTCACGCAGAACCGCGCGGCGCCGTTCGATGCCGCGCCCTCGATGGCGGCGTTGACCTCCTTGGTCATCCACGTGCGCGCGCGCTCGTATTCGACGCCGGTCATCATCACGTGGCTGTAGGCGGCGACGCCGCCGATGCCCTCCATGTCGACGGAGATCCACACGCTCGACGGATCGCGCCTCGGCACGGTGAGGGATGGTAGGACGTCGTCACGCGCCGTGGACGGCTAAAATGGACGAGCCCGCCGACGTGGTGAAACTGGCAGACACGTACGCTTCAGGGGCGTATGCCTGAAAGGGCTTGCGGGTTCAAGTCCCGCCGTCGGCACCGTTCCTCACCCGGTAGTGCTCCCAGGTCGCCCACTTTCGAAGCAATCGGGGCACGCTCGGATCCGGATAGAGCAGCCCGAAGAGCTCGATGCTCGCGTACTTGCCATACCGCAGCACATTGAACTCGTGGCGAGGAGGCCTCGGCGGCGTCACGTCGATGTACCCGCGCGTGCGCAGCCTCGGTTCCAGCCGGGCGCGCAGCCACTCGAGGTGCGCTCGGCTGGCCGAGCTGAACTGCGCCATGAGCCGTTCGTAGCGATAGCTCGGTTGGAGCCGCTTCGTCGGACGGTGCACGAAGTTCACGATGCTTCCGTCGCCGTCCAGCAGGCCGCGGACGACCGGCAGGAGAAACTCTTCGGGCACGTCGATCGCGCCCAGGGTGAGGCTCTTCGCCGGCGTGAGCCCGATCGACACGAACCACCGATAGAGCTCGACGTCGCTGAATGCGGCTCGGTACGCGACGCCCCCGGTGCGACTCGTCCGTGGTCCGTAGTGGACCGGCCGGCCGACGCACCGCAAGAAGAGCTCGACGAGCTGGGCGTCATTGGAGTCAAAGACGAGATGGCGCCGGTCTCCCGACAGGTTCCCATCGGTCGCCGCGAGCCCCACCGCGTACGCAAGCCGCGGGGTCCACGCGAGGGGTCTCGGCCGGTCGAACGGATGGGCACCACCACGAAGCCGGTACGTCGTGCCCCGCCGAGCCTGAGCGTTCTTCGCGATCCGCGGGTCGTCGCTCGCCCTCCGGCCCTTCGCCCAGCCCTTCCCCTCGCCCGGCGCCACGCTCCTCCGTATGCGCGGCTACCGGCCGTCGTGTCCAGGGGTCCGTTCGGTCACCGGCGACGGCTACTGCCTGACCACCGTCTTCACGTACCAGTCCTCGACGTTCCAGAACCGCTGCGGCGGATCGTTCACCGGCGCGATCCGAAAGCCGTGCACGCCGCGCGACTGCGCGTAGAGGTAATCGCTGTAGTAGAGGAACACCACGGGCACGTCCGTCGCGATCGCGTTCCACACCTGGGCGAAGAGCTCGCGGCGCTTGCCCTGGTCGACGGTCCGGCGGGCCTGCTCGAGGAGCCGATCCACGGCGAGGGTCGAGTAGCCCGCGAAATTGTCGCCCGGGTCGTTCATCTGGCTCGAATGGAAGAACGGATACGGGTCCGGGTCGTTCCCGACGGTGATCCCGACAAGCAGGGCGTCGAAGTCGCGCTGGCGGGCGACGCGGTCCACGAGCTCCGCGAACGCCGATGCCCGGACGTCCACCTGCATCCCCACGTTGCGGAGGTCCTCCGCGACCTGGCGCGCCGCGGCGATCCGGGCGGGCTCGTCCGAGGTCGAGATCGAGAACTTCAGCGCGACGCCGCCCTTGTCGCGAATGCCGTCCCCGTCGTGATCGGTCCAGTCCGCGGCATTGAGCTGGGCCCCGGCGTCGGAGGCGGAGAAGGTGACGCGCGGGACGTCTCGCACGAACGCCCACGAGGTCGACGGCACGAATTCATCCGCGACGCTCCCCCGCCCATCCACGGCGACCTGCAGGACCTTCCCCCGGTCGATCGCCGCCGCGATGGCCTGGCGGACCGCCCGGTCACGGAAGATCGCCTTGGTCGACCGCACGTTCAGGAACAGCGCGGTGAAGTCGTTCGTCGGAAGGCTCAGCAGATCGACCGCCTTCAGGCTGCGGGCCCGTCCGGCGTCCTGCGGCGAGAGGCCCCCGGTGCCGTCGATCTCCCCACGGGCCAGGGCTCCGAGCGCGTCGGTCCCGTCGCGATAGAAGCGCAGGACGATCTTGTCGAGGTACGGGCGCGACCGCGCCGGCTTCGTCCGGTAGAAGTCGTCCGAGCGCACCAGCGTCACCTGGCGCGTGTCGACCTCGCTGACCTTGAACGGGCCGGTACCGATGGGTTTCGCGTTGAACGGCTGCCGCGCGAGATCGGCGAAGCCGACCCGGCCGAGCAGGTGCGCGGGCAGCAGCGGGACGGTCGTGCTGCCGGCGAACGGCGCGTACGCGTCGGGCAGCGTGAACCGAACGATGCTGGGCGCGAGCGCCGCGACTGTCACGCCGCGGAACGCCTCGGCGAACGGGCCGGAAGAAGCGTTGTCCTGCAGCAGCCCGACGGTGTACAGGACGTCGTCGGCGGTCACCGGCGCGCCGTCGTGCCACGTCGCGTCCGGCCGGATGGTGAACGTCCAGGTCCGCCCCGCCGGATCCACCTCGAAGGTCGATGCGAGATCCGCCACGATGGCGCCGTCACGGTCGAAACGGGTGAGGCCGCTGAACACCAGCCGCGACACGTCTTCGTCGACGTTCGTGGCGGCGATGATCGGATTGAGATACTGGGGCACGCCGGCGACGCCTTCGACGTAGGTGCCGCCGAACGCGGGATCCGTCGGAAGGTCGGTGCGGTCGGTGGCGATCGCGACGACGCTCGTCACGGCGAGCATGCCGACGAGCGCGAGCACGAGGAGCTTGTCGCGCCGTCTCAACGCTCAGCGCTCCGCGTGAGCCGGGCGGGCGGGGCCGCTCAGGCCGCGGGCGACGTCGTCCGCGCGCCGACGAGCGAGATGACGATGAACACCGCGACGAGCACCACGGTCAGGCGGAACAGCGTCCGCTCGATGCCGCGCCGGCTCCGATAGGCCGTCGACTCGCCACCGAAGGTCGACGAGAGGCCGGTCCCCCGCGCCTGCAGGAGGATCGACGTCGCGACCGCGACGGCGATGAGCAGCTGTGAGACCTGAAGCAGATCCATCGGAGACCTCAGTGTATCCGCTCAACGGGGGCGATAGACGAACAGCCCGCCCGGCGCGCGCGAGGCCAGCCGGTACCGCGCGTCGATGGCGCCCACGAGCGACGGGTCCCAGCGCGCCCGCTCGTACGCCGGCGCATCGCTCAAGCCGGCCAGGTCGACCTCGCTCACGATGGCGGTGAAGCGC
>JAXDLF010000263.1:0-5769 GCA_034666765.1 Chloroflexota bacterium | reverse complement strand
GCTGCGCCCGCCTCATGGGCGGGCGCAGCCGGTCAAGGAGGGAGTGGTGACGTCGTCGTGTTGACTAGCGGCGCGGACCCCGTCCCGCCGGCTCGGTCGAGTCGGCGAGCTTGGCCATCCGGTCGGCGAGGCCGGTCTCGAGCTGGGTGGCCTGGTCGGCGGTGACCTTGCCGTCGGTCTTGGCCTGCTCGATCTTGGTCTTCGCGTCGGCGACGAGCGCCTGGATCAGCGCGTCACGCGTCTTTCCCGCCGCCACCGCGATCTGCGCGAGGGTCTGACCGCCGTCCATCTTCGTGCGGAGGTCCGCGGTGGTCGTGCCGAGGAACGTCGCGGCGGCCGCCAGGGGGTCACCCTGCACGCCGAAGCCGAAGCCACGGCCACCGGGGCCGCGCCCGCCCGGGCCGCCGGGGTTGGCCGTCCCCTTCTGGTCCACGAACGTCGAGATCGACGTCTGCTCCGCGGCCATGAGCGCCGCGATGAGACCGTCACGGGTCTTGTTGTTGGCGACGGCGACGTCGGTGAGGCTCTTGCCCGTCGCGAGCTGGGTACGGAGATCCGCGACGGGGATCCCGATGTACGTCGCTGCGGCGCTCAGGAGGTCGGCCTCACCGTGGCCGCCGCCGTTGTTGGCGAGCGTGCCGGAGTTCGACCCGAGCAGCGCGGCGAGCTGAGTGTCCGCGCTCGGTTGCGCCGCGGCGGCGGTCGCCGAGTTCCAGAGGATCGCGGCGCTCGCGATGCCGCCGGAGAAGACCAGCGCGACGCCGGTCGCGATGAGGGTCCGTTCCAGGTTCTTCATCTGGCCGTCCTTTCGGTTGACGCCGTCGGGGCGTTCGAGAGCCAAGGTGGCACCGGGCGGGCGGCGGGTCATGAAAGAGCCATAAGAAAGGGCCGCGAACGGCCCGTTCTTAGCGCGTTCTTAGGCGCTCGTTCGTATGCTCGGCCAATGAACGTCCTCCTGGTCGAGGACGATCCCGCGGTACGCGGCGCGGTGGAGCGAGCGCTCCGCCATGCTGGGCATCAGCCCGCGCTGGCATCGGACGGGGTCCGGGCGCTGGAACAGGCAACGGCCGTCCCGTACGACGCGGTGATCCTCGACCTCGGTCTCCCCGGCCTCGACGGGCTCGAGGTCTGCCGCCGCCTCCGGACCGCCGGCAACCGTGTGCCCGTGCTCATGCTCACGGCGCGCGCCGCCGTGACCGAGCGCGTCTCGGGCCTCGACGCCGGCGCCGACGACTACCTGGTGAAGCCGTTCGCCCTGGACGAGCTGCTGGCTCGCCTTCGCGCTCTCGAACGGCGTGCCCCGTCGAGCGACCAGGACCGCGGGCAGCTGCGGTTCGGCGACCTGGTGATCGATCGGGACGCGATGACCTGCAGCCGCGGCGGGCGCGAGATCCAGCTGTCGCGGACCGAATACCAGCTGCTCGAGCTGCTCCTGGCCAACCAGGGGAAGGTCCTGAGCCGCGACGTCATCTTCGACAAGGTCTGGGGCTACGACTTCGGCCCGGAGTCGAACTCGCTCGACGTGTACGTGGGCTACCTGCGCCGGAAGCTCGAGGCCGACGGCGAGCCACGGATCATCCACACGGTTCGCGGCGTGGGCTACGTGATGCGCGAGCAATGAGCTTCCGCCTTCGCGTGACGCTGCTCGCGGCCGGTGCCGTCGCGGTGGCCATCGTCGGCGCCGCGGTGCTGATGTTCCTTGTCGTTCAACAGCAGCTTCTCGGGCAGGTCGACAAGACCTTGGCCGATGCGGCCAACACCGCCCAGTCGCAGGGTCCGCGCGGGAGCGATCGCGGCGGCCGACCGCCATCAGGCGATCCGGGGCAGACCGTGTCCGGCCGTGGCGACGTATTCGCCCAAAGCATCGACGCAACGGGCCGCGTCATCCGCGCGGACTACTCGCAGCCGGTCTCGGCGCTCGTGACCTCACAGGCGAAGCAGGTCGCCACGACCCAGCAGCCAAGCGCGCCATTCGACACGACCATCAGTGGCACGCACTACCGCGTGCTCGCGGTGCCGCTGGGCGGCGGTACCGCGCTCGAGCTCGCGTTCGCCATGACCGACATCGACGCGGTACTCGCCGAGACGCGCACGCGCCTCATCCTCGTGGCCCTCGGCGGCGTGCTCCTCGCGGCGGCGCTCGGCACGGTCGTGGCGCGCGCCGCGATCGCCCCGGTCAAGCGCCTGACGTCGGTCGTCGAGGAGGTCGCGCGCACGCGCGATCTGTCCCGGCGCGTCGCGGCGACCGGCAACGACGAGCTGAGCCGCCTCGCGGCGAGCTTCAACGAGATGCTCGGCGCCCTCGAGGTCTCGCTGCGCCAGCAGCGCCAGCTCGTCGCGGACGCGTCGCACGAGCTCCGCACCCCGCTGACGAGCCTTCGCACGAACCTCGAGCTGCTCGCCCGCGGTCACCCGACCGAAGAAGCGGAGCGGCACGTCGTGCTCACCGACCTGGTCGCGCAGATGGAGCGCCTGTCGACCCTCGTCGCCGATCTCATCGACCTCGCGCGCGACGAGGAGACCTCCCTGCCCGTCGAGGACGTTCGTCTGGACGAGGTGGTCGTGGATGCGCTTGCCGGCGTGCGTGGGCGGTACCCGACCATCGTGTTCGCGGTCGCGAGCCAGCCGACGACCGTGAGCGGCGTGCGGTCGCGGGTGTTCCGCGCGGTCACCAACCTGCTCGACAACGCCGGCAAGTGGAGCCCGGCCGGCGGCACCGTCGAGGTGAGCGTCGCCGACGGCGAAGTGAGCGTGCGCGACCACGGCCCCGGTGTCCGGCCGGAGGACGCGCCTCACGTCTTCGACCGCTTCTGGCGCGCGAGCAGCGCGCGGCACCTCCCCGGCTCCGGCCTGGGCCTCTCGATCGTGAAGGATGTCGCCGAGAAGCACGGCGGCTCGGTGACCCTCGAGCCCGCGCCGGGCGGCGGGGCGCGGTTCCGGTTGCGGCTCGCGGCCTGACGCTCGCTCGTCGTACGATCAGCCGACGGTCATCAATGCGCGCACCGTCCGCTGCACCCACCGGAACGCGATCAAACCGGTCGAGCCCGATGCCGACGGCTGCGCCGAGTGTCTCGCCAGCGGCGACGACTGGGTCCACCTCCGGATGTGCATGAGCTGTGGCGCGGTCCGCTGCTGCGACTCGTCACCGAACCGGCACGCGAGCAAGCACGCGGCGACGTCCGGCCATCCGATCGTGCGATCGCTGGAGCCGGGCGAGAACTGGCTGTGGTGCTACGTGGACGAGGTCTACATCCAACCCATTTGAATGGGGCTCGCCGGGGCCGGCGAAGCCGGGCCGGCGCACGTTGTGGAACGGGGACTCGCCGGGGCCGGCGAGACGCCGGCTCTTAGTGCTGGCCGAGCGTGACGATGAGCGCGATGATCACGATCGAGACGGCGAAGATCGGCAGCGCGAGCGCGGCGAAGATGATGTGGTCCTGGGCCCGATACTGCGGATCGGGTCTGTGCGGCGTGGGCGTCTCCGGAGTGGCCATCGCTCGAAAATCTAGCGCATAGCATCCGCCGGTGGAGATCGCGCTCCTCATCTGGTTCGTCGTCGGCGCCGGGATCGCGGCCGGCGCGTTCGTCCTCGCGCGGACGGCGATCCAGATCGCCGCGATCGCCTACAACGTGCTCGAGAAGCGCCTCGACCCGCGGGTCGCGACCGGCCAGACGATCGCGCTCACCCTCGGAGCCATCGCCGCGCTCGTGGCCACGTCGATCGTCGCCGGCATCGCGATCCTCGCGATGCTCCAGGGCCTGGTCGACGCGAGCGGCCTGAACCAGTAAGCACGAAGCGCCGGTGCACCCGGCGCTTCGTCGGTGGCGCGGAGGTCGCGGTCAGATCGTCTTCGGGGTCTCAGGCTGCGGGGATGGCCGCGGCTGAAGCGGCGAATCGATCGGCTGACCGCCTTGTTTCCCCGGCTCCACCTGCGACGGCGGATGCTCTCCGGGCCGCGGTGGAAGGGGACCCTGAGGGTTCACTACCGGTCCGGAGTCTGGCCCGAACTCGGCGTGCCCTGACCACCCTGCTGCGATCCGCCCTGACCGCCCTGCTTGCCGGTCTGGTCCTGCGACCCGGTGCCGGACTGGCCGCCCTGACCACCCTGCTTGCCGGTCTGGTCCTGGCTACCTGGACCACCTTGTCCCTGCTTCTCCTGCATGACTGGCCTCCTTCTTTTTCTTCGGTCTGGCGACCGAACAGTCGTTGACGGGGCAGAGGCCGTGCCAGAACGGCGGACCCGTTACGAATGAGTCGAGATCTGCGGCGCCGCTTTCGCGTCGAGTCGCTGCACGAGCGCGCGCACACGCCGTTCGATGCCGTCCCGCACGAGGCGAAATGCCGCGAGGCGCTCGGCCTGGTCGCCGCGAGCGAGCGCGGGGTCGGCGAATCTCCAGCGCAGCTGCAGCGAGGCGCCCGGCGGGATCGGGCAGCTCGCGTCGCACACCGTGACGCAGACGTCGAACGGACCGGCGAGCTCGTCGACGGACTTGCTTCGCTGCCCTGAGATGTCGATCCCGGCCTCGCGCATCGCCGCGACGGCGAGCGGATGCAGCTCGCTCGCGACCGTGCCGGCGCTCTCGGCGACGAAGCGGTCGCCACCGAGCGCGCGCAGAAATCCCTCGGCCATCTGCGACCGCGCGGAGTTGTGGCCGCACAGGAATACGACGCGGATCACCGCCGTATGGTCGCATCAACCGCGCTGCGACGCGGCCTCCGCCGGCTCTCTATCGTCACCCGATGCGCTCGGGTCCGCTTCGCCACAAGTGGTTCGCCCTGTTCACCGCGACCATCACCTCGGGCTCCATCGGCGACGAGATCATGCGGCTGGCGCTCCCGCTGCTCGTCCTCGACCTCACCCACGACATCGGCGCGGCCGCGACCCTCCGAGTCATCGAGTCGGTGCCGTACGTGCTGTTCGGCGCGTTCGCGGGCGCGCTCATCGACCGCTCGGAGAAGCGGCGACTGCTTGCCGTCACGACGGTGCTGAGCTTCCTCCTCACCGCGTTCATTCCCATCTCGGTCGACGTCGGATGGTTCTCGCTCGGGCTGCTGTACGCGGTGACCTTCCTGCTCGGAACCCTCGAAGTCGTGTGGGGCATCACCGCCGACTTCAGCGTCGTACCCGCGCTCGTCGAACCGGAGGAGCTCACGTCGGCGAACGCGACCTACCTCACGGCCGACCGGGTGGCCCGGATCGTCGGTCCGAGCCTCGGCGGCGTCGCGGTCGGGGCCCTGGCGTTCGGCGGCGCGTACGGCTCGGCGAACGCGCTCTGGCTCTCGGCGATCCTCTACCTGCCGTCGCTCGTGGTCTTCCTCCGGATGCCGCCGCTGAACGACGTCGATCCCGCGTCCGTCGCGCCGCTCACCGTCGAAAACCTGAAGAGCGAGGTCGGCGAGGGCTTCACGTTCATCTGGCGGAGCACGGTGCTCCGCGCGCTCTTCGTCCTCATGTTCATCAGCAACCTCGGGAGCCAGGGCATGAACACGCTGCTGCTGTTCGTGCTGCGTGAGGAGTACAAGCTCGACGCGGTCACGATCGGACTGGCCCTCTCATTCACCGGCGTGATCCAGATCTTCGGGTCGGCGTTCGCGCCACGTCTCGCCCGCGGCCGGCCGCTCGGGCTCACGATGCTCATCGTCGTCACGCTGGCGGCCCTCGCGAGCGGCGCGGCGGCGTTCGCGCGCAGCTGGCAGACCGTCGTGCTCGCGGTCACCGGCCGCCAGCTCGCGTGGAGCGCGCACATCGTCTACGCGTTCATCCCGCG